>DNFL01000349.1:503-35199 GCA_003486945.1 Hyphomonas sp.
TCGCCGAACAGTTCGGCACGCTGGAAGCGCTCTATCCGGGGCGGATTGATCTCGGACTCGGGCGTGCTCCGGGTACCGATCAGTTGACGCTGCGGGCGCTGCGCGTGCACCCGGAGGAAGCCGAGCGCTTCCCGCAAGATGTGGTGGAGCTGCAGCTCTGGCTCGGGCCGGTGAAGGAGGGCCAGCGGATCGAGGCCGTGCCGGGATCGAATTCGGACGTACCGCTGTGGATCCTCGGCTCAAGCCTGTTCGGAGCGCAGCTCGCGGCAGAACTCGGCCTGCCCTATGGCTTTGCCTCACATTTTGCGCCGCAGGCGCTGGACGAGGCGCTGGAACTTTATCGCCACCGGTTCAAGCCGAACGCGAAGATGGCGAAGCCCTATGCGTTGATCGGCGTCAACATCATCGCGGCGGAGACCGATGATGAGGCGAAGTTTCTGGCGACCTCGCAGCAGATGTCGTTCGCCAATCTCGTGCGCGGCGAGCGGCGGCTGATGCAGAAGCCGATCGACAATATCGACACTTACTGGACGCCGGCAGAGAAGGCGCGCGCGGCAGCGATGCTGGACGTCGCGATTATCGGCTCGCGCGAGACGGTGAAACGCGGCATCGAGAAATTGCTGGAGCGCACGCAGGCGGACGAGTTGATGGTCGTCTCCGACATGTACGACCAGGACAAGCGGCGTAGGTCGTTCGAGATCATTGCGGAAGTGATCGGCAAATCCGTCACCAAATCACCCGCCTGACCTCGAATAATGCAGACAGAGCGTAGGGCGGCGCCGAGAGACCTGCCGCTTTGCTCCTGCAACTGGCAATGAGGAGCACTTTGTTCACTGGCATGCAAAGCAAAAGCGCGCCCGGCCGCTGACTAAACACAATCTTCTCCAAAGAGTCCGCTGCGCCGAGCCATGTCGAAGGCGTCCGATTTGCTCCCTGTACGAACCAAATGCCCTGCGACATCAACGCCCGCTGCATGTGTGCCGTGCTGGCGCCATTGGTTGCCCATCTCATTTATCAGCTAGTCGTTGAGAACTCGGGCCTCGGGCTGTGCCCGGACGAAGGCACGGGCACAGCCACATGATGCAATAACTCCCCGGCGCCGCGGCGTGCCTTCCGAGCGGATTTGTACCCGCTCACCTGCCAGCTCCGAAATAGTCTGTTTCTATCCTGGTGCGCTCTTTCTGCGTTGTGCAAGCGGGCGGCGTTCAGGCTCTTGCGGACAACTTGCCCGGAGAAATCAGAACTGAGCTCCGCCTCAGGCCTCTCCTGACCCTCTCCCTGACGCGCAGACATCTGCGTTGCGCTTTGAAATCACTTGTCAACCTTCCAATTCTGACCTTAAACTTTTGGTTGCTCGCTCTGTTCCGGCGGCATGTCCTTGTGCGCAGTCCAATTGGAGCTCGATCATGAACCCGTCTGCTTCTGTCACACCGAACCTGAGGCCGCATACGATCCCCCCGGATCCGCAAGACTGGCTCACAACGGAGGAAGCTGCAGGCAAGCTCGGACTGAATGTGAAGACGCTCGCCAACATGCGCTCACTCGGAAACGGCCCCTGCTTCCACAAGATCGGCGGGAAGGTCTGGTACCTGGGACAGGATATCCTCGCCTACCAGCGACGGCGCAGGTTCATTGCTTCCGGGGTCAGGGATGAAGGCTGACTGGACGCTCATCCTGGCCATGGCCGGCATCGGACTTCTCGCGGTCTCCGCCCTGACCGAAGTTCCAAGTTTCATCTGGAACCGGACGGCGAGCATGCCGGAAGGACTTTATGTCATCCATCCGCAGCCCGGTTACAAACGCGGTATGATCGTTGCCTACCGGCCGTCACAAGTGGAAAGCGATCTGCTGGAAGAGCGCAGCTATACCGGTCGCGGCTGGCCGCTGATAAAACGCGTTGCTGCTGTGTCAGGCGACACAGTTTGCAGGCACGCAGACAGAATTGAGATCAGCGGCACATACGCGGCCACGGCGGCCGCATCCGACGCCGCCGGCCGGCCCCTTCCTGTCTGGCAAGGGTGCAGGTCGCTTGGACACGAAGACGTGTTCCTGCTGGGCGACGATGAGCGTTCTGTCGATGGACGGTATTTTGGCACCCAGGATGCGCGCCGCATCCTGGGTGAAGCACGATTGCTGACACTTGAGCGGTTCGGAACGAAGGCAGCGGGAAACCCGGCCTCCTCCGCCTCAGACGCGCCGCCGCCGGATTGCAGGTCGTCCGATGGCGGATGATGATTCCTTTGAACCCCGTCTGGGGCCGATCGGACGGCGCACGGCGAAACCGGCAACACAGCTGAAATCCCTTGCGCGGCTTGCGCGGTGGGGCAAACCGGCGACCTTCGGACACAAACGCCTATCCAAAGGCTCTGTTAAATCCAGAGGCAGGGGCAAAGGCGCAGCTGCGATCACGCAGAACTGGGCCGAACCCGGACGGCGCCGCGCGTTTGTCCAGGTGAATATCGCGCCGGCGAGGCTTTCCGGCACGTCGGCATTTTCCTCGCATGTTGACTACATCCGCAGGGACCACACCAATGAGGACGGCGCGCGGGCGCCAATTTTCGGCCGCGACCAGTCGGACCTCGCAGCGAGTGATTTCAAGGAGCGATCGAGAGGCGACGATCATCAGTTCCGCATCACCCTTGCGCCATCAGACGCCGGCGAACTGAAAGACCTGACGGCGTTCACCCGCAGGCTCATGCGCCAGGTTGAGCGCGACCTCAGGACAGAAACGGACTGGATTGCAACGGCTCATTACAATTCACCGCGTCCGCACGTGCACATTGTGGTGCGCGGAAAAAATGAAGAAGAAGGCATCCTCATCATCGACAGGAAATACCTGACCCATGGTCTACGCCACCGCACCGAGGAACTCCTGACAGAGGAACTTGGCCAGCAGACATGGAAAGAGCGATCCTTGTCGCGCAAACGCGAAGAAACCGCAGAGCAGCTGACCTCCATCGACTGGGACCTGGAAAGGATCTCGCAAGGCGGGCACATAAGTCTTGCGGCAACGCATGCCGATCTTCAGTCCCACGGATGGAACCGGAAGGTCGCACGGCTTCAACACCTCGAGAAGCTGGGACTTGCGCGCCATAACTATGGCGGCGAGTGGCAGCTCGCGGAAAGCTGGAAGGAAAAACTGAGATCGCTGGGAGAACGCACGGCCGCCCTGAACCGGCTCGCACACGATCTCCGCCGCGCCGGGATTGCGCAAGGCGCTCTCAATGATGCCGCTTCTGCTGCAGGGACCTGGATCACTGGCAGGCTGATATCGCGCGCGCCGCAGCAGGGCCTCAAAGGCGGCGAGATCGCGTTCATCGACGGCATCGACGGGCGTCTGTGGGTCTGGAAAGCATCACCGGCGCAGGCTGAGCAATTGCCATCGCCCGGCGCAGTCGTGTCAGTCGAAATCCCGCCCGGCCATCCCAGGTCTGACACCATCCCGGGCGAGCCTGCAGAGCGGGACAATGTGCCGGCGGCAAACCGTGTCCGGATCTTTGTCAATTCGTGGTCTGCGCTGGAAGAACTTGTCGAGCGCAGGGCATTTAATTGGCTGGACGAAATCCGCGAGGATGCCGTCAGCGGCCATGTCACGGGCTTTGGCGCCGAAGTCCGCGCGGCGCGCCGCGCGCGCATTCAATACCTGCTCAGCGCTCCGCTTGATTTTGCCGAAAGCGACGAGCTTCACAGGCGCGAGTTTCTTGCCGCGGCGAGCCGCCTTGCCAGGCGCCTCGAACGACCTTTCGCAGAACTTCAGAACCGGGAAGTGTTCCACGGGGATTATCTCGAAAACATTGATACTCCGCAGGGCCGGTTTGCGGTGATCGCGGGCCCGTCAAGGTTCACGCTCATGGCGTTCTCCGAAGAGTTTTCGCGCCTCCGGGGCAAGCCGGTGACGGTAGAGCCGGATATCGGCCGCATCATCGCCGCGCCCGTACGCGCCAGAGGCATTGCGCGGGACTAGCCAGGACTTCCCGAAACTTCCCGCCAGTTCCCGCCAGTTCCCGCAATCTCCCGAAACACCATCTGGCCCCAGTCAGCCGAGCGCTTAAGCTTTCTCTTCTTTGGAGGGCCCGCGCGCATGACGCCGACAAAATTCCTTATAGGCCAGTTTGCCCTGACACTTGTGCTCATCCTCATTTCAATCTGGGGCGCGGCGCAGTGGACTGCAGCCGAACTTGGGCATCAGCCCCGCCTCGGCGAGGCATGGTTCTGGATTGAAGATTATCCGGTCTACTTCCCCTGGAGGTTTTTCCAGTGGTGGTATGCGTATGACGCGTATGCGCCCCAGGTTTTCGCGCGCGGCGGTGTCATCGCGTCTCTGGGCGGCCTTGCCGGGATCTTCATGGCCGTCCTCGCCTCAATACACCGCGCGCGTCAGGACAAGGCCTCGACGACTTATGGATCTGCGCGCTGGGCCGGCGAACCTGATGTCAGGAAATGCGGCCTCTTCGACAATGACGGACTGGTCATCGGACAGCTTGGCAGGCGCTATCTTCGTCATTCAGGAGCCTCCCACATTCTCGCCTTTGCACCGACCCGGTCCGGCAAGGGCGTCGGACTGGTGATCCCGACGCTGCTGTCATGGACCGGAAGTGCAATCATCCACGACATCAAGGGAGAGAACTGGCAGTTGACTTCGCTTTGGCGATCAGGCTTCTCGCGATGCATCAGGTTTGACCCGACAAGCCTTGCCAGTGCCAGGTTCAATCCACTCCAGGAAGTGCGCACCGGCCATCTCGACGTTCGCGATGCCCAGAACATCGCCGACATACTGGTAGACCCTGAAGGTGCTCTGGAGCGGCGCAGTCACTGGGACAAGACCGCTCATTCGCTTCTGGTCGGCGCGATCCTTCACGTCATCTACGCCAAGCCAGACAAAACACTGTCCGGCGTGGCATCGCTCCTGTCAGACCCGGCCCGCACAATTGATGAAACGCTTGAGGAAATGCTGACGGCCAATCACCTTGGAACCGAAGACGCGCCGCTGACCCACGCCGTTGTTGCCGAGGCGGCGCGCGAGCTTCTCAACAAGTCTGAAAATGAGAAATCCTCGGTTGTCTCAACCGCAGTCAGCTTTCTTGGCCTCTACCGCGACCCGGTCGTGCGGCGCGCGACTTCGGCCTCCGACTGGTCCATCGAAGACCTGCTTCCGGGCGCGCCGCAGGTCTCTCTCTACTTAGTTGTTCCGCCATCTGACCTTTCAAGAACCAGACCCCTGATCCGCCTGATCCTCAACCAGGTCGCGAGGCGCCTGTGCGAAACTTTGCCCGCGCCGCTTGCAGACCATCAACCGACCCTCCTGATGCTGGATGAGTTTCCAGCGCTCGGAAGGCTCGACTTCTTCGAAACGTCGCTCGCATTCATGGCCGGCTACGGCGTGCGCGCTTTCCTGATCGCGCAATCTCTGAACCAGGTCGAGAAAGCTTACGGAGAAAAGAATGCGATCCTCGACAACTGCCATGTGAAGATCGCATTCGCGACGAATGACGAGCGAACCGCGCGGCGGATTTCTGACATGCTCGGCACCAAGACGGAGCAGCGTCACCAGCGCAACTATGCGGGCCACCGGCTAGCGCCCTGGCTGAGCCAGGTGATGGTCTCGCAGCAAGAGACGCAGCGGGCCCTGATGACACCGGGGGAAGTCATGCAGATGCCGGAAAATGATGCGCTGATCCTGCTTGCCAGCACGCCGCCGATCCGGGCCAGAAAGGTGCGCTACTATGCTGACAGGAACTTCGCAGGCCGCACCGGCGCCCTGCCTCTGCCGCCCGCAGAAAGCCTGCCTCATTCTGGTGTGAGTCCGGCCGCGCCCCTCAGGGTCGCTGCGGGAACCGGGTCTGGCCGCAACCTGAAAATCGAGCCCGCGCATTTTCCTTCCGGTGAAGATCCTGATCCGCGCGGCGAGGCACAAGAGCGCGCAACGCCTGAACCCCGCGCCGGCGTAAGAGATCATATCGCGCGCTATTTTCTTCACTTTGGCGAGCGATGAGAGGAGCGATTATGGCAACGACGCCAATCCTGCGGATCAAGATTAAAGACGAGAACCTGCAGAAGCTTCAGCGGCTGAGCGTTGAGCAGGATGTAACCAAAAGCGCTATCGTTGACGAGGCTCTGACACTGCTGTTCCTGCCGCCTCTTGAGCGGCCGGAAGCTGTCCTGGTGCGCCACATAACCCGACTTGAAGACAAGATTGCACGCCTTGATGCTGCCGGCGCATTCCAGGCAGATCTGCTCGTTGAGTTCATCTATGCCTGGCTCCAGCAGAAGCCGGGGCCGCATCCCTTCCGTACACCGACAGATGACGCGCGGGCAGGTTCAGAACTTGAAGACCTGATGAAGCGAGTGGCCGATCGGTCAAACCCTTACATCTGGGGTCGTTGAAGGAAAGGCCTTCTGCTGCCCCACCCAACCCAGCATGTACTGTAGTGTCGGTGCCTATCGCTCAATGTTCGCAACTGTGCCCATTGCTGCCGGCAGATCGGCTTGGCACTTCCGGCAATTCATCGCCGAAAGCGGTCCTTGGCAAGCCGCTGAGACGGCGCCCAGCGCGCAGAGAACGATACGGTGTGCCGCCCCTTGACGTTTCATCGTTCGGGGAAGTACGGCGCTGGATCGACAACGTCTGCTCCGCGCCTCACCTGAAACATTAGTCGGGCGCGTTCGTCGCTGCGGCCCACAACATCTCCACGCCTGACCTGGTCGCCGGGTGCCACAACAACCCCGCCGAGATAGCCATATGCCGTGACCAAGCCGTCCTCGTGGCGGAGCAATACCAGCCCGCGAAAATTCCGAAAGAAGTCGGCGTAAACTACCTCTCCGTCAGCCGCTGCCCTCACCTCAGCATCCTTCGGGTTTTCGAAGAATACGCCGTCCGTATCGTCCCCGTCCTGTGCGCGCAGCAAGATGCGCCCAGTCGCCGGCCACGCGAAAAATGTTTGCGAACTCATTGCAGACGCAGTCGGGGCCGTCGTGGCCTGCGGCGCAGCCGGTGCGTAGATGACCGGGGCTCTCCTTGATGGTTCCGGCGTTGGCGCGCTCTGCGCTTCCGGACTTGGCGTAGGCTGCGCTTGTAGGTTCGGCGCCGGTTCTGCAACCGGCGGCCTCTGCGCGTTCGGCGCTGGCGTATTTGTGCTTGGCGGCCGCGCAGCGACCCGAGTGCGCAAAGACGCGCAAGGCGCCGCCTGACGAGGTGACACCAACGACGCGTATGCGGCTTGTTCAGCTGCGGCGAATGACCAATCCCGCGCTAGGGTACAAAAAGTCCGCCAAGCCTCAGCGCGCGATGGCAAAGGCGTCGAATACCCTCGGCCCGAATCCTCTAACCAGTGAACGATGTCGCCTCCAGCACCGACAAAAGCCATGCGCGGACAATAGACATCCCCCGGCCGGCCCTGCACGGCGCTCCGCAGCCAGCGTTTGCTCGCCAGATGCAACACACGCCATTCCACGCACGGCGCGCTCTCCAGTCCATATTGGGCGCCGACTATGGCAAATTGCCCATCGGGCGTGACACCGTATCCAACAATGCTTGCGTCGGGCGCCACCACGATCCGCTCAATATGCGCGCCACGCGCATCTCCAACCAGCAACACATTGGGCTCACCACGCACCACGAAGTTCTCGCCGTGATTAAAGGTAGCGATCGCGAATGCTGATGCGTCATCGTTGTCGGCGATCCTTCGCAAGGTAGTTTCTCGACCATTGTGGTCTATCGAGATCAGTGCGTCCGACGTTCTGACAAAGACACGTCCGTCCCGAACGCACGCGGCGGCGCGAACCTCCCCCGCTTGATACGGCCATGACCGTCGTAGGGTTCCATCCGATAGACCAACCTCATGCACACCGCGCGCGTCAGAGAGCAGAGCCGAATCTTCCGTGCACGCACCGGCCAGCCAAGCGTCCCGAAGATGCGCGGGGAGCGTCGCGCCATCGCCGCGGTCTACCAAGTAAATCTCTCCATTCCGAACCGCAGCAAGTTCATTGCCGACGAACGCGACGTATTCTGGAGTTTGCTCGTAGACAGCTATACGCCCGACGCTAGCACCCTCGGCGTCGCGCACAAAATTTGGGTCATCGACTCCGTTCTGGACCACACCCGCGCGCAAGACAATTCCGGTATTGCCCTCAGCAATCCAGGCCGCGCGGCTGTCGGAGGAGAACAGCACAGGCGTGTGCATGTACGGAAAATCCCGAATGCGGCCGCTATTGATCCGCCGTGCGTTGGCGCTGACCACTTCGTTGCGAAAACGCGCCACAACTCCCTCGGCGTATAGTACCGCGAACTCGCCATTGCCCGGTGCAAACACAATAGCCTGTACCGATCCCGCTGCAATCGGTGCGCCATAAACGAGATCGGATTCGCGAGGAGAAAACAGATCCTCCTGGATCCACAGTTTGACCGCACCGTCGTCTTGTCCGAGCGCGAGAAACTGATCATCGGCTGAGAACCCAACAGCACTGATCCCTGTTCTGGCGCGGCTCACCTGGATTTCCGAGGGATTGAGCGACACAACATACGTAATGCCGGCCTCGCCATGCGTTGTGGCCAACCCGCCGGCCGGAGACACCTCGACATAAGACACCTCGCCGCGGAAACCTCCTCCCGCTGACGCGCGATTGTAGGCCGCACCGATCTGAATAAAATCAGCGCCCAAGCCATCAATAGCGAATGCAAAGCGACAGCCCGGTGTCGCCGCCCATTCCATTTGATCGCTTGAGACAGGGGATTGTTCGGGCGCTGGCAGAACACATGGATAATCGCGCGGCAGGGGCACATAGCGGTCGGCCGGCGTAAGCGTGTCGAAGTGAATGTCGCGCCCAAGCTGCGTGGACCCGCCGTCACGCGCCAGCATGAGGCGTCCGTCGGGTTCGTATCTCAAGATTGCGCCACTCGCGGCCTCCTCGAGCGGATAGACGCCAAGAGGCAGCGTGGGAGAGGCAAGCACATCCGCCAACAATGGATGGATCGAGGGAGCCTCTGGCATGAACCCTCGCTCGCCATTGCTCGCAGCAATCGTCAGTAAGCCAGCCAACCGCGCGTTGTGCCCGTCCCAACTGAGCGCCGCACTCGACGCGATCAGCTCCGAACGCGCCATTGTGTTGCGCCATCCAAGCCAAAACGACGCGCCGAGCCCCCCAATCGCGGCGATGCTGAGCATGATGCCCGCAAGAAGCGTGCGTCGCGCGCGGCGCTGCTCAGCGCGCAACAAGACTTCTTGGCGCCGCACCAACTTGTCGACCGGCTCATTCAGGAGAGCTGCAATGGCACGATTGAAAAGCCCCGCTTCGCCGAAGTTCGCAAACTCTGGAACGAACAGATCGAGTTCTTCAAGCGAACCCGGAAGCGCTTGTCCGCCGCGTTCGGCCTTGTCGAACCAAAGCGCGACAATCTTTCCTTCAGGGTGAAGGCGCCGATAGGTCTCGATCTCAAGTGTCACCCATTTCGATTTAGAAGCGGTTGGCGTGCAGATCACGATGAGCGCACGGCTATTGGCAAGTGCCTGTTCGATCTGCGGCGTCAATCCTCCGCCTGCGAGTTCGTCCTCATCCCTGAAACACCTGCCAAGGCCGCGCGGCTTTTGGCCCTCGACTGCCACGTGGCGGAAACGCTCGATGAACGCCTGAAGACGCCGAGCGATTGATTGATCAGCATGAGAATAACTGATGAACGCGACGTAGCCGTCGCTCACCGCCACGCGATCGGATACTGAACCCCGCTTTTCATCGGACCCGTCCGCATCTGCCAATGTTCGTCCCCCGTTCGACGGCCACATATTGTTTTTAGTGTATGGCCGGAGAAGCCACGGTAGCAATGTCGCATATGGGCCAAGCCAATTCCTCTAATCGCTTCGGCGTCTGGCAGTGTTGCCTCAGTCTTGTCATTCGGCCGCCTCACCGGAACCAGGCCGGACTTCGCCGAAAAGCGTCATTTGCTCAGGCGTCGAGTGCGCATGATCGGTTGATCTAGAGGGTGGAAATTCCCAGAGCGGGCGCTTACAAAAGCATATGGTGTTTAGAACGGCCCAAAAGAGCGCCTGACCGAGGGGGCGAGATTGCAGAGCTTTATTCTTGCGGCGGTCGCAAGCCTGACGTTGACCGGCTGCATCTCAGCATACAGCGAGGTGGCAGAGACAGCTCCAAGTTCGACGCTGGCATTCCTGAAGGGATACACGGTCGGGACAGGACTGGCGCGCAGCTCCCTGCAGGAATACTGGATCGTGGAAGATCAAACGTGCACGAATCCGCAGCGCGCAGCCTGGTTCACCTTTGCGAATGATCCGATGGAGTTACGACGGGTGCCTCCAGACCGGCGGGTGAGCATCGCCGCACGGACAAGATTCTACGAGGGCGCTGGCGGGACAAGCTCTGGTCAACCGGGAGCGAGAGTGAACATAGCGGAGTGCCGTTCGCTTGCCCAGTTCACACCCGAGTTGGGAAGCGCCTACACTGTCGTTCAGACAGCGTCGCCTACTGACGGCTGCACCTTTACTGTTGTGAACGCAGAAACCGGCGTATCGCCGCCCGACCTGATCATTCGGGAGCCGCTGGCGTGCAGCGATAAAGCCCTTCCCTGACGCGGTCATCGAATGCTCAAGAGCGTTCGCTAGTCAGCCAGTTTTCACGGACCCCGAAGGCTCGGGTCATGGACTGCTTAGGGCCAGGTCAGCTCCGATGATCGATTTCAGCGTTCGGCAGGGTCACCTCAGCCCAGTCAGTCGGTTGCTCCACCGCCGCCAGGCTGGAGTTCGCCGGAAGCAGTCATCTACGGATTCAACACTATCGGCTGCTTCGGAGCGATGAGCAGGCATTCTGGTCTGGGTAGTGGCTCGACTTCAGAATGACATGACGCTCACCCCATTGCGACAGCGCGAAACTGGAGTAACGCTGCCCTCTCAAACTGCGGAAGTCTGCATTGCGGAGAATGCCATGCTCAAGCGTAAAATCTGCTGTGCAATTTTACTTGCCGTCGCGTCGGCCTGCGCCTCGTCAACTATGCCCGCGTCGAACGTCACCATCTATGTCGCTGATGACATAATCCTGATGACGGGTGAAGGTGAAACAGCTTCAGCAGTGGCCGTTGAAGATGGCCTGATCCGGGACGTTGGCGAACTCGGTGAGTTACAGAACAAGTTTCCAAGTGCTCGCATAGACGAAACCTTCCTTGGAAAGACGATCGTACCCGGCCTGATCGATCCGCACATGCATGTCCTGCTTGGTGGAATGCTGTACGCCCACCCCTTCGCGCCGCCCTGGCCTATGGCGACGCCGGAAGGAATGACGAAGGGGTATGGATCGCCGGAAGCCTTCCGAGCGCGCCTTGAAGAAGCGATGGCTGCGGCTCCCCAGGATGATAGCCCGATTGTCGTTTATGGCTTTCATAATCTGGTTCAGGGATCACTCGACAGGCAGATGCTGGACGAGGTGGCGCCGGACAGGCCGATGATTGTGTGGCATTATTCCGGACATGATTTCTATCTGAACACCGCAGCGCTAGAAATGATCGGCGCGACACCTGAACTTGCAGCAACATTCCACGGTGTGGATCTTGATGCGCACGGTCATCTGACCGGCCGTCTCTACGAAGATGCCGCGATGTTTGTCTTCGCCAAGGCAAGAGCAGTGCTTTTCGATCCCGACAAGTTCAGCACAGGGATCAACAAGTACTTTGAAATCGTTCGGTACGCTGGCGTTACGACGACCGCAGACCTCGGATATGGCGTTTTCGGCCTCGCGCTGGAGGACCAGTCGATCGCTTCCAGCTGGTCGAAAGAAGAGGATGGATTCAAACTCTACCTCATACCGGAGTACCGGTCATTTCAGCGCGAGTTTGGTGAAGGCGCGCCGCAGGCAGTTCTCGATATGGCTAGCGGTGTGCGCGCTGCCGCCGCGCCAGTTTTGCCTCGTGTAAAGTTCTTTGCCGACGGCGCGTATTATTCACAGACGATGCGTCTGTCTCCGCCCGGATACCTGTCGGGCCAGTCATTCGGAACCCAAGGGCTTTGGGCGATACCGGAGGGCAAGATCGCCGAAACAATGCGCCCGTTTACTGACGCCGGGCTCTCCGTACACATCCATTCGAATGGCGACGAGGCTCAAAACTCTACGCTCGATGCGATCTCCAGTTTGCGAGCCAGCAGCTTTTCAGGCGACTTCGTTGTCGAGCACGGCGGATTGTTCGCGCCTGAACAGGTCAAACGCGCCGGCGAGAATGGCATATTGCTATCAGCGGCCAGTCACTACGTCTATTACATGTCAGAGCGATATGCTGACCCGCTGGGACCGGCGCGCGCGCAATGGATTACGCCGCTGGGCAGCTTATCTGCTGAGGGGGTCGTGGTTGCGCTGCACTCGGATGCGCCGCTCGCGCCGCCCCAGCCGCTAAGGGCAGCAGGCGCCCATATCACGCGGGCTACCCTGGAAGGCGGGACATATGAAATCGCCAACGCCCTGACGCCCTATGATGCACTGGAGTCGATTACACTCGACGCTGCGCGTGTGCTTGGCCTTGAGGACGAAGTTGGCTCAATCGAACCCGGCAAGCGAGCCGACTTCACGATCCTTGATACGAACCCGCTCCGCGTGCCCGGAAACGATTGGGCGGAAATCGGCATCTGGGGTATCGTACTGGACGGACAGCAAAAGCCTCTCGAACCTCGCTGAGAACAACTGGAGGCGCGGCACTCCTGCGGCAGCAATGGGCCAAGTTGGCACCGATTGCCATAGCGGGCGACGGGCAGGAACGATCCGTTTGCGCCATTGAGCTACTCACCGAGCAATCGGGTTAGCATTCTGCGGATATGATCCTGGCCGCCAAAAAAGTCGGCGAGCACACGAACAAGTTTCACATCTTCATCTATGTCGAACCACACAATGGCCTGCCCAATAGTCAAATGGCGCAGTCCAGGCAGCATTTCGTCATGTAGCGTTCCGCGATAGGGTAATTGTCCTAATTGAGTGATGTCTGCGCGGATCGACTGCACGCGAGTTTCTGCGCGCATGATAGCGGTCTCGGTATCATCGCCACAGCCAACATAGCTGTCGACCAGAAACTCGAAAATCAGTGTGAAGTCGCGTCGGGCATCAGCCGCGAAGACTACCTCATATGCCATGTTTGGCGCGCTTGTGGGTCGCTGCGCCAGAAATGGCGTCGATCATTTCGTCATTGGATACGATCTTTCCGCTTTGCCGTTCGAGCAGAAGAGTTCGCAACGCCTGAAGCTCCAACTCGTCATTTTCGAAACGAACGCGCAACAGTTCCAGTCCTTGCTGCAATGCTGCGCTAACAGATGGAAATCGCCCCATCTCGACGAGTTGACGTGCGAAGGCATCCTGTTCGTCGGTGAGCGAGATCGAAGATTTGACAGTCATGAACTCTCTCCTTGTTGCCGTAAAGTACTGCGTAGCACCAAGTTCAAGTCCACAGACTCGCCTGTCATCGGCCGCGCCATGCCAGTTGCATGCCTCCCGTCCAAGCCCAACTTGCCGCTGCATTTTAGCACCCTGACTGGGTCAAAAATCTCAAACGCATCACAATGGATCAACGCTGCAACTGTGAAGCAAAAAATGCAAATCGACACTTAAATGCGCCAGTTGTGGCGCAGAACCCTCGCCTGCGGACGCACCGCAGGCCCAAAGGCAAAGACGAAACCCTACAGGTCGCTGGAGCGGCGCGAAGAGTCTAGACCTTCGTGATCTGATCAGGGCTTCTTTTCTGCAGGTCGGCGATTTGGGTCTCCCAACACATCCAGCTTCAATCCTGTCTCGGGGCTGCTGCGTCTCGCTTGGCACGCTTCCGGCAGCTTGCAAGGCTCGCTCAACCCGTCCCGTCGATCCTGGTGTATTCATAAAGCGGGGCAAGGTTCAGCTCCGGCCAGGGCCTCGGCCAAACAATAGGGTAATCGACCGCAAACAGCCGGTCACCGTCCCTCAAAGTGTGCGAGACGCCAAACTGAGGGATCGCACCTGCGCGGTTGAAATAGCGCACCGTATCTCCGCAATACCGGAACGATACGGCTCGGCGCCAACTGTGCGACAGATTTCCACCTGCTCCGTGCACGGTCTTTACATGATGGATGATCACGTCGCCGGGTTCCACGTCGAACGAGACGATATCATACTTATCCGGAGTACCTTCTATATCCGGGCAGCGCTTTTCTGGCGACGACGCGATCGGTGTCTGCGAAATGAACACGTTCGGAGCATAGGTCTCGCCCCAGAGATGCGATCCGCGAACATATTGCGTTACCCCGTTCTCAAGCCCCGCCGGATCGAGCGGCATCCAGACAATTACACACTGATCGCCCTCGATCTGGAAGTATGCGAGGTCCTGATGAAATGCGGTCTTCTGGCGCGTACGCGGCGCCTTTACGAACGTCGTGTCTTCCCAGAAATGTACATAGGCGGCGTCCAGAAGATCGCAGGCTATCCGGGGTAGCGCAGAATCGAAGGCAACACTTCGCATACCGACGTCATGCTTCCAGGCGGCTACATCATAGAAGAAAAGACCCTCGCCGGTTTCCTCGCCCTCTTCCAGCAAGGGGCGAGCAGCCTCGTCCGCGCGGACCATTTCCTTCATGCGCTGCATGTCGAACCGGTCGGCCTGGCCGGTATCCATGACAGCGCCTTGGTTCCAGACCTGCCGGGCAAGCGCTTCGAAGTCATATCCCGTCCGCGACGCATGCAGCCCTGACATCTGCCGCGTGACGGCACCGCGCAGGTGCTCAACCTCTGCAGGGGCAAGTACACCGCGCAGGCAGACGACGCCGTCGCGCCAGAAGGTTTCGACATCGGCCGGCGAAACTATTCCTGAAGGGCGCTGCATCAAACTGCCCTCCCGGCCAAGGCAGCCCTCTTGGGCGCCATATAACTTTCAACAATAGCCTCGGCGTCGCGGAAACGGTCGAGCTGCAGGTCGAGCGTTTCCTTGTCGATGCGTGATACCGCGGGGATCCAGGCCCAATCCCCGCCATCACTTCGCGGCAGACCAAGCGGTTCGGTCTTCCAGACCTTCTGGACGAGGTTGTAGAATTTCTGGTGAGTGAGCCAGCTGAGGCGCGTTATATTTCGGTCGAGGCAGTGAACGGTCAGGCCGATACCAAGCCTGCAGCGCGCTTTGAAATCCTCAACCGGATCAGACAGCCGGGAGCGCTCCGTCACGAACCGCGAACATTCCCAAACATCTGGCCCGACAGGCCAAGGCTGGAGATTGCAATAGTCGGCGAAGAGATCGCTCATCATGTGCGGCCGCATCGTCGGGTTCATGCGCGAGGAGGCGATGACATCACCTGAACAATTCTGGACGATGACATAGACAGTCTCATCGGTGTCGAACTGGTCGGCCTCATAGCCGACGGCAACACCGGGTATGTCCCAGCCCCACTCTTCTACGACGACGCGGTAGCGCATTTCGTGCATGGCATCGACCAGGCCCTGGTTCGCTCGCCTTGTTTCCGGTGTAATGATCCTGAACATCTTCAGCCTCCATTCCCTGGGTCGAAGCTGAAGGAAACGGCGCGCTGCGTAACTTCCCCTTTCGGGGACTTGTCAGGGAAAAATCTTGTGTCTTGCGATGGCGGTCGCAACGATGTGGGCCCGGTTGCCGGCACCGAGCCGATCGCCTGCCTTGCGAAGTGTCTTCTTGACCGTGTCTTCCTCGATGCCAAGGATAGCAGCGATCTCCCAATTGGATTTTCCCGCAGCCGCAAACTGGACGCACTCGGTTTCGCGGCGCGTCAATTCGGCGATCTTCTGATAGGGAAATGGGCCGAGCATTGTTTCGAGATGGAAGTAGGCCGTCTGGCAGACAATCTCGAGTTCCAGCACCTGCGTCGGCGAGAGCGCTGCTTTGCGGCCGCTCCCGAGCGATACGCCGCCGGAAATGCTCTGCAGGGCATGCATCGGGAACATCATGCCATCGGTAATCCCGAAATCATGCACCCTGTCGACGACCATCCGGCCCAGGCGCGAGGCGTGAACGCGTGCTTCGGCCCAGGTGAATGGACGCTTTGACCTGAGGGCGCAGATCGCAATCGGATCATGCAAGATCGCCAGCTGGCTCCTGCGCTGAGCCTTGAGTTCGTCAGGCCAGTCCGACATGTAGAGAATGTCCTTGAGCGGAACATTCGCCGGGTTCACCAGCTGACCGAGAAAAATGTACTCGAACCCGTACTTCTCGACAAAGGCGGACAGCTCGGCCAGCGCTGCTTCAGGAACGAGGGTCGCGTTTATTGCCCTGATCGCCGCCAGGACGGACGAGCCATCATAATCCTGCATGTGCCGCTCCTGCTCTCGGGCCAACACTAGTGCAGAATTTCAATCTTGACAAGATTTTTATACTGCCCTAAGTTACGAACAGCTTCCGTCAAGAGCCTCAGGCTCCAGCTCAGGAGTTGGCAGACAGGGCTTTCAGTACACGGACCATCTGCCGGAGGGTCTGCTCTGATTGGGCGCGGCCCAGCCAGTACGTTCCCTCGGAGCGCAACTCGTCCAGCGGGTCATGCCGCCTCACGTTAGGTTTGCTCCCCGCACCTGCCTCAGTCCGGAACAGGTACTCGATCGAAACACCGAGGGCATCGGCGACGCTGCAAAGCATACCGGCGCTGAGGCGGTTGGCGCCGGTCTCGTATTTCTGCAATTGCTGGTGGCTGATCCCCAGCTCTGCGGCGAGGTCCGCCAGCGTTTGACTGCGCTCCGCCCTTAGCCGCCTTACGTTTGCACCGACCAGCCTGTCGACATCGGTGGGCGAGCGCGAGCTCCCCTCCCCTTTCCCGGACCTGCTCATCTGACATTCTCCTGCTGCGCAGCGCTCCCCCGCACCGACATCAACAATCGTAAGGCGCATATTGTCACCCGTCTAGGATGATGAGCCTCGTTAGAATGAGAATTGTCGCGGCCCCTTTCCGCGGCGATTCCAGGCCTTTCTCCAGCGCCTCGGCGTGCTATCTTTAATTGCTTTTTCATCATCCTTAAGGTATTTGACGTGGGCAATTGAAGTAGGACCGGGAAATGGAGCAGCTGGAATGGCGGCCAAGGACATACCAACCAACGCCGCCCCCGCCTCTGATGAGGTCTCCTGTCACTCGAATGTGCAAGACCGTTCAGAGTTCCACGGCGCAGCACAGCTGCTGAGGTCCGGATCTCCGGCCCTTGCGCTCTGCGGCTTCAATGAGATCCTGAAGCGCGCACCGAATGATGCAAAGGCGCTCAACGGCCGCGGACTGGCGCTTGCTGCGCTCGGGCGCAAAGACGAAGCGCTCGGCGCATTTCGCGCGGCAAGCGCCGCTGATCCCACTGCCTGGGCGCCGGTCGCGTCGATCGCGGACACGGCTCCTGATGAAAGCCAACGGATAGGTGCTGTCAGTCAGTGCGCGGATATTCTCATCGGGCTTTGTGCTCGTTCTGGTACGGGAGGGCAGCTCTTTGAGAGAGCCGCTAACGCGCTGTCTGATGCGCACCGGTTCAGTGAACTTGCCGATTTTGCGCGGCGCTACAGATCGCGGTTCATCAATGTTGCGCGGGCATATGACTGGCGCGCGAAGGCGAGCTACGAACTTGGAGAGTTCGGCGAAGCCCTGTCCTGGAAGCGGGCTGCCCTTCGCCTTACGCCGCTGCCTTCTGCAGAGGCCCGGCCGGTGAACCAGTTTGATCCCGGCGCAGCCCTCGAAGCCCTGACGAATTTCGCCGCGGAGCTAAACGGCCTCGGCGTGACATTCTTCCTGGCCGCCGGCACGGCGCTTGGCTTCCTCCGCAGCGGCGGCCCTCTCAGCCATGACAGAGATATCGATATCGGCATCTTCCGGGACATCAATGGCGGACCGGACATTGCAGGACTACTGCGCCGGCATCCGCGCCTGATGCTGGCGCGAAGCGCGCGGCCTGCAGACAGGTATTTTGCTGTGATGCACCGCGGCATAGCGGTCGACATCTTCATCCATGATACGAGCGCCGGCAGCGTCACCTGCGGCGTCAGCAACCGGCCCGGCGACATCGAATGGCGTTTCTCCGGGTTCAGCCTTCAGCCTCATGTCATTGGTGGGCGGACCTGGAACCTTCCTTACCCTGCCGAACGCTATCTTGCAGAAAGCTATGGCGCGGACTGGACTACGCCGAACCGGGGGTTCGCCTCGGCAATCAGTTCACCGGCGCTCAACGGCGTGGATGTCCGTGTACGGGCTTTCTATGCCGCATCGCGCGCCCGCGCCGCACTCCTCGGCGGTGACGTGGCAAAGGCCCGCGCCCTCATGGACCAGTCCCCGCTTCCAATCCGACCGCACGGCAGTTCAGGTTACGATAATTTTAAGTAGAAAGAGACATTGACTCTACTTTAAGTTTATTTCATTCTCCGCGTGTCGCCCGGCCAGCGACGTGAAACCCAACCAAGGAGACTGAACGTGAACCCTCAAGACAAAGACCATCTGACTACGGATGAATTCGAGCCGATCGAACTCGGATCTGATTCGGAAGAAACCCGGGGCGATATCGGCCTCGGCGATGAATTCCGTGTCGGCAGCGTCAACAGCAAGGCGCCGTAAGGACCTTGAGACTGGTGGAGGCGCCGTCAGGCGCCTTCACTTCCCAACCTATAGAGCCTCTCAACCCGCTCCCGGATGCAGACGAAACATTTCCATGAGCTTGACCTACTCTTTGGCGCCAACAGCTTATGCCTGCAAATTCCGGCACTCGGTCATACTGCTTGACGTTGCCCGCGACAGGTACCTCCGGCTCGCGGGCGTTCAATTCGACCTTTATCGAGAAATTGCACTTGGGACTTCTCCCAGATCAAGGTCATCTTGCTTTGCTGCTCGCCTGGTCCGCGAAGGCATTATTGTAGAAGGCGCAATTGGCAGGACGCTCATTGCCTCAGATCGTGCACAGACCGAGCTATTGTCTGAAGGCATCACCTCTCTTGGAACAGATCCGATCAAAGTTGCCGAAGTCGGCCGCTTTGTTCGATCACTGAATACCGCACGGCGCCTGCGCCGCCAGACGCATCTGCGTACCCAATTCGAGCTTGCTGCGACGTGGAAGTCGAGTTCAGCCCAGGTCACTCCTGCTTTGGTCGCCGCCAAGGGAGCCAAATTCCAGTCATTGGCGCCGTTCTTCTTCAGCACTCACAATGCTTGCTTGCTCAGGAGCCTAGCTTTGCTCAATTTTCTTTTCAGATCCGGCGTCTGTGCAGATTGGGTTTTCGGTGTCCGCGACACTCCTTTTGCGGCGCATTGCTGGATTGAAGCTGGGCCGATGGTTCTGAATGATGAACCGGACCACATCGCCTCTTACCACCGAATACTGACGATATAGCTGCCCTGGCTATGCATCCGTTCTTTGCCATGGCTTGGGACCCGCTGAATGAGGCCGCGATAGAGACCGCGGAGAAACTCGCCAAGCGCGCAGCCCGCATCGACCCGGGAGCGGATCGAATGTACATCGAAAACGGCTTCTTCTTGATGTGCCTAGACCCAAAGCCGGCCTGCGCATCTATCTTGCCTCTTGGCTTGACCGACGGGGAACCGGGCGGCGTAGTATTCGGAACACTGTTTCGCAAATCGCAGAGCTCGAAAAAGCGAATTTCCAACATTGGAACGGATGAAGCTATACGCATCAAACGATCATACGGCGAACATCTCTACAAAGCCTACTGGGGGAGCTATGTCGCGTTTGTCCGATCTCGTGGAAGTATAACTGTCCTCGCAGACCCCGCAGCTTCTCTGCCCTGTCACTATACGAAACAGCTGGGCGTCACGCTTTTATTCTCCGATCTGGAAAGCTGCTCGTTCATCGACACCAGCCAATTTTCAGTGAATGAACAGTTCATTTCCAAACTCCTCGTCTATGACAAGATTCAAACGGGCGCGACCGGCCTGAATGAAGTTACGGAACTCGGTGCAGGTGAATCGCTGATTATCGATCACAATGGTCTGAAAACGAAGCTCGCATGGGATCCTCACCTTATAGCCCACAACGTCGAGCAGCTATCCCCGACCCGAGCTGCAGAAGCGCTGCGCGCGGCGTGCGACTGCGTCGTTCAATCATGGGCATCATGTTTCGAGGAAGTTGCAGTCAGCTTATCGGGCGGCCTCGACTCTGCAATTGTCCTTTCGTCCCTTGCGGGCATCAATGTCGGATCAGCCATTTCCGCATTCCACAACCTGCTTGATTCTGATGACTTCCCCGAACTGAGATACGCAGAAGAAGCAGCGCGGAAATCTGGTGTCAGCTTATTCGTGATCCGATCTTCGGCAGCAGGCGACCTGCCGGACATAAATGCGCATCCTCCAACCGTTCGCCCGCAGCGCGGCTTTCTCTCGCTGCCGTTACATTTGCCGTTCGGCGGCGTCGCTCCCTGCAGATCAAGAGCGGTCTTCACTGGCCAGGGCGGGGACCACTTGTTTCACGCCCGGGAATCTCCGCTGACTTTCGCAGATCATGTGTTCAACAACGGATTCAATAAGGCGACTTTCGAGGAGTTGCTGAGCGCAAGCCGACTTGCGGGCTACTCCATCTGGAAAGTGATACATGCCTCAATGACGCAGGAACGACTTGTTGCAGCAGAAGGTCTGGATACGGCGGTGCGGAATCGGCAAATTCGTATGGAAGGACTAAGCCCCGCTGGAATTCATCTGGATCGCTGCTTCCCGGACTGGACCAAAACCGCAAACTATACAGCGCCTTTGAAATCCCTGCAGATTGGGGGACTTGCCCACCTGCACGAAAGTCGCCGTCACGCCGGTCAGATCTCCGGGTGGCTAACGCATGACCCGCTGGTATCCCAACCACTTATCGAGTTGTGCCTTTCGCTTCCCACCTACTTGCTCTGTCATAAGGGCATTTCACGGGGCCTCGCTCGAGAAGCGTTCGGTGACAGATTGCCGAATTCTATCCGCATGCGGACGAGCAAAGGTGGCGCTTCTGAGTACTTTTCCGAACAGACCGAGGTAAATCACAAAAGAATAATTGGAGCGCTGCGGGATGGTGAACTTTTGCGGCGAGGCATCATATCAAACGCCGACATTACCCTGTTGTCTGAACCAACTGGCGCGCATACCCGAGCCTTGGACCGGACGCTTTTAAGCTGGTACTCAATTGAGGCATGGCTCCGGGCCTGGAGTCCAGGTCCGACCGCGCCATCCGTCCGTTAGGTTGCCCCTGCATCAGGGAGCAATTCCCTGGTCTTCGAGGAAGGCATCGATCCGGCTCCACAAGTCCTCTATATTTGCCGGGCTGGACAGACCATGGCCTTCGCCCCAGTACCTGACATATCGCGCATCCTTGCCGGCCCGAAGTAGTGCGCCATACATTTCGTCGAACTGATAAATGGGGAATGTATCCATATCCGTATGCACGAGGAGAACCGGCGCATGGATATCTTGCGCAAGGAAAACCGGGCTATTGCGAATATAGGCTTGCGGATCTTCGAATGGAGTTCGCCCAATTCCGAAGTCGCTGCCCGCCAGAGCCTCATAGCTCGAAAAGCTCCCGAACAACCCGTAGAGGTGGGACAAGATGCCGGACGACCCAAAATAGTGGCTCGCAAAGTCTGCCCAACTGTTCATGGCGATGACTGCCCTGAACCGATTGGGTTTGGAGGCGACGTAGAGGCTAGACACACCTCCCTGACTGAATCCTGTAAGAACAAGTCGTTCGGGGTCTGCAATGCCCGCCCTGATTAATGCCTCTACGCCGGCTTCGATAACTTCATCTATACCTGCAATTGGACCATCTGAAGCTCTGATCAGTTTTGAAGGTGTCGAGAGCCTCGCATAGGCAAAGCCGCGGCCCGCCCAGATATAGGGGGACAATGGGTTTGGGTAAGTTATCCTGATCGCATCATTCTTGCAGCGCGGGCGGGCATCCGGATACACGTCCACAACCAACGGAATCGGCGTTCTGCCATTATATCCCGGCGGAAGGAGCACGCAGCTTTCAACGAGCGCAGGCCCGACCTCACCGTCCGGGTCATCGACGGGGTAAGAAATTAGCTTCCACTCACCCAGATCAATATCCGAGAGGTGCCCGTTCAGACGAGCGAGTTCGACTACGGAATCCCGCTCCGCGGGCTTTGCAAGCGCAAGCACCGATGCTGGTCCGTCCTCAAAGCGAAACAGTAATGCTCCTGCCTCCAGGCTACCTGCAAGAGGTGTAGCATCATTGCCGGCAACTTCGATGACCATATGTCGCGCCGCCGAGGTCTCTTCGAAACGCGTCATCACAATTCTGCGACCTTGATCTGCTGCGTAGTAAAAAATTGCTTCCTGCTTGAAGTCCGGTCTGATGACCTGAGAACGCGTAGAAAACGTACCCGGCTGAAACTGATACAGCACGCCTTCCGAAGGCCCGAACAATTGTTCACGCCGGCCGTCTTCCCAAAATCGGAAGAGGCCGTTATCCGCAAGCACCGTGAAGTGGCCTTTACCAGCATGCACCGGCACCCCGGACACTGAAGACAAGCCTTGAGTCAGGTTTCTGGACGTTCCGTCAGCAGACAATGCGAACCACCCCGCGCTCTCAAGGCCACTTTCCTGAAACTCACGGAATGTGAAGCGCGCCGCCTCGTTCTCACTATCCAGAACTTTGCGCGCAAATACTGCCAGCTCATCGCCCAGGAACACCGTACGCTCAGGCCTTTGAAGCCAGCCGCGCTCCCGCTCGGAAGCGAGATCAAGTCCGCGGTGATCATAACGCGTGACTGAGCCAGTCTGAGTATCAACAACGTGAAACCTTCCACTTTGCACACCTGTCCCTTCCTTCCAGCCAAACGCCGCAAGGCGCCGCCCATCCGGCGACCAGGCGATTGAGTAGGGAAAGATTTCAAGATCTTGTGCTAGGCGCTTGATCTCTCCTGAGTTCAGATCAAACACGACCAACTTGTAGCGACGCGGATCTGTGTCTGCACGTTCGCCCGGACCATAACTGCGAGGTTTGGAAACTGACAGTGCCGCCAATTTTGCCCCGCCCGGAGAAACCCGAAGGTCCACAAACAATCCGTTCGCCATGACGCGAAAATTACCGCTAAGCGCATCTGCGCGGATCAAGCTGCCATCTTCTGCTTCATCCGATACATCGGGGCCGCGTGTGCGGACTTCATTTGCAGTGACCACATCTCCGCGCCAGGCACCTTGCCAAGCATCTATCAACATCTTGCCGGTATGGGCTCGCATGCTGGTAGCTAGAGGCGCGAGGCCTTCAGGAAGTGCTGCGTAAACGATCTCGTCATCGGAAAGCCAGACTGGGTTGTGCTCGCCAGACCGGCTGAATGCAGGCACGGGAGCGAACGAAACGGCCATCTCCTGTTGGGTATCATAAGCAACAAGGGAGAGGTCGCCAAAGCTGTATTGGATCAGCGAAAGAAACCTTCCTGACGGAGAGATGTCCTGCAGCCATGTGTGAGGGTTTTGGTTGAGCCCCGGCAATAGTTCCGGAGCGTTGCCGCTGCGATGATCAACACGCCAGACCTGGTGCCCGGTTTTTTCAAAAGCGTAGGTTCGGAAACTATAATCTGTAAACTGATTGTATGGTCTCACTTGTTCAAAATACACCCAGCGGCCAGATGGATCCGCCATCGCAGCACCGGCGCCTTCCACGGCCAGCATGTCTTTCACGGTCAACGATCTGGTGCCCGGATCTGCCGTCGCGGCACAGGCCGAAGCACACACGAGAACAAATGCAGCCAAAGTCCGGAGAAGAAGCATAGGATTGCGCTTTCAGCGTTGCCGCCCAGTGCCAGCCAGGGAGGCAGGCACTGGAAGTTCGGTATGAGATGCCCTAGAACCGGGTGCGCAATTCGATCGCCAGAAACCGTCCGAGCGGGGACGCATTCGCCGGATCATATCCAGATATACGGATTGAACCGAGAGACGGTGCCCGAGGCGGAGCGACATCGAAGAGATTGATGGCCGACACGCTGACGGTCGCATCTCCCAGCCACCCCATTTGGCCCACGTCATAAGATATCGACAGATCGCTCGTCGTCCAGGAGCCGATTGGCCGCGCGGCTGCGCTGGTATCGGTATTGTAGCGATCAAGGTAGTTGATATGCGCCGCGGCGTTGAGCGGCCCCCGCGAAAGACCGAGGCTTGCCCTGAGCTTCAAGGCTACCGGACTATACAAGGTGTTGACTGTGTCCACTTCCGGAGTGGATGGACCAGCCTTCTCAAGAAACTCGAGGATATAGCTCCCACTGAAACCGGCCGAAACACGACCGATCGCCAGGTCCGTCGCATACCTTGTTGTAAAATCGATACCGGAGGTCTGCACAGTCGAGACATTCTGCGTGAGGCTCAGCCGGCTAACGATTCCAATGTTGTCCAGCGTCGCGCCATTGTTGAGACGAGCAGGAGAGCTTAGCGAAGCCAGGATTTCACTGATCTCAGCTGCGGACGGAAAGAAAACGATGGCGCCGTCCGGGAAAGCAGATGGATTATTCCACGCAATTTCCGGACCCCGGTTCGGATTGACATTGTTGGGGACTGGTACTGCGCCAAGTCGGTCCCGAAACTCGATGTTGTAGTAGGTTGCGTTGACAGACCACTGATCGTTGCCAAAGTCCTTGGTGAAATCAAATCCAGCTGTAAACGCTCTCGACTCTTCGGGACGCAAATTTTGTGATGTGCCTGCAAGCAGCATGTAATCGACATCCGCTAGGGATGGATCCGGAAGCGGAAATCCGAGACGCGTGAGGATAAGCTGGTAGGGAATGACAGTCGCTGACCGGTCCAGGGCGCCGACCCTGCCCAGCGGCGGCGGCGCAAAGGATTCGCTGTAGGATGCTCTCAGTAACAGATCCTCAGCCGGTGACCAGAGCAGCCCGGCCTTCGGGCTGACACTGCTGCCAAAATCAGAATAATCATCATAGCGGGCTGAGAGGTTAAGTTCGAGACGGCGCAAGCCAGGAAGCGCATTTTGATCGCCAAACAGTGGCACCAAAAGCTCTCCGTACAGAGCTTTAACGTCGCGTTCTGCCTCTCTGTTTACGGTGCCCGCCTGATTCCTGTTTCGAAAATCTTCCCGGCGGAAATGGCCGCCTCCGGCCAGCTTGATCGTGCCGCCCCAGGTTCTGAACAGATCACCGGCAAGCTGTGCATCTATGCTCCAAACATTCGATTCGCTTTTTACTGTTCCGGACGTCAGTGCGGAGGGGCTTTCAAAGCCGGAAATCTCGATCTGGTCGTTGGTGAGATTGCTTGAAGACGCGTCAACTTTCGCAAACCAGGTGTCGGAAAGCTGGAAATCAAGACCCGCGTTCAATTGCAGCGCTTCGGACTCCGTCTCATACTTCAATTGAATTCCCGATCCGGAGGCGAGGACATTGCTTCCAGATGCATTGCGTTTTGAGTAGAGCGCCATCAAGGACGCCGACACCCGGTCCGAGAGATCCTGTCTCGCCGAAATCACGCCGCTATGGCGCTTTTGCTCCGGCAGCAAATCGAACTTGTCCGGAAAGGGAATCGGATCGCCGTTTGTAAGCAGGGGCAGACCGATGCCAGGACGCTCTGACAGTGTCAGATTGCTACGATCGAAATACTCGTAGGTCGCAAGTACATTTCCGCGGCTCCAGGACCTGCCTAGCGCTTGACTGAACCTGTATTCGCGAAGGCCTCCATCTGTGACAGACCCGATCCGCAACCCGGACTCTGCCCCGTCAAAATCCTCCCTCAGAACAAAGTTGATCACGCCCGCGACGGCATCACCGCCATAAATCGAAGACGCGCCGTCGGTCAGGACATCGACTCGCTCTATCGCTGTCACGGGGATCAGCGAGACATCAACAAAATCTCCGGTGCTTGAACTCGGAGCTGTACGCATGCCGTTGATCAGAACCAGAGTGCCGCGAGAACCGAGCCCTCTCAGGTTTGCGCTCGAACCATACGTTGTGTTTGAGCGCGAGTTTATGTCGTTCGGATACCCATTCGAGGCAAACTCGGAAGATCCACCCCCAAAGTTCTGCGGCAGGGTCCGAACGAACTGTTCTGTCGTGGTGACCCCGGACGCCTGGATGTCCTCTCGCGTGAAGACCTGCAGGGGCGAGCTTTCCGGCGCAAGCCCGCGCAGGCTTGTACCCGTCACAATGACGGTTTGTGCCCGAAGCTCCTGCACCGCGTCTCCAGTTGCCGAGGTATCGATCCTCTCTGGTGCAGAAAGCTCCCCGCTCTCCTGCTCCCGGTCAGAGCCGCCGGATGCCGGCACTGAGCTGCGCAGAACATAGGCGCCGGCCGGCCCTTGCACGGCCTCCAGACCGCTGCCTTCCAGCAGCCGCCGCAGAGCAACATCCGGGGTGTAGGACCCGATTGTCTCTTTCGCCGTCAGACCGGAGACCTGGCGCTCCGAAAACATCACGGGCACACCGCTCTGTGTACTGAACGCCCGCAATGCGTCACCAAGGGAGCCGGATTCGATCCTTACCGAATAGCGCTCGGGCGCTCCTTCTTCAGCAAATGCACTGCCTGCCAGCGACAATGCGAATACTGACAAAGCTGCAGCGCCCAGAAGGCTGCGTTTCAAACCCAGTGACTGACCCAAGATATCCTCCAGTACCCCCGCTCGGAGCCCTTTGCTCCGGCAACTGGAAGGACAACAATCGGTGCAGCTGGAAAGTCAGAGCTTTGTGCAGAGAAAAAATCGTCAGCACTGAAAGTTCAGTGGCAGGTCACGTCCCTATACGAAAAGTTCTCCCTGATGACCCTGCGCCTCGCCCGTCTGGCAGGCCGCGCACCCGTCCGGCTCACCCTCTCGCTCGATCCCGCTCTCGCGGCGGCGCTCTCCGACTATGCCGCCATCTACGCCGAAACCTATGGCGCGGAAGAAAAACCCGAAACCCTGGCGCCCGCCATGCTGAAAGCGTTCCTTGCCTCCGATGCGGGTTCAGGCGGGCACGGCGCAGTCTTCAATCCAACGCTCACAATACGCGAGAGCAATGACGCGGCACGATCCTTCCTCCGGATATTCCGAAGGCGACATTTTTCAGGCCATGCAGACCGTAGCCTGGATCATCGATCTTTATGGCGATGCCTACTGGCCAATTTTCGAACGCCTGGAAGAAGAACTTGCAGCCGAAGCGCACGAAGACAAAAGCTTGAAGATCACTTACCACAACATTCACGGCAACGGCCGACTATGCCAACCTCAATGTCTCGTGACGTGATCTGATACCCTGTGCAATACTGTCGACAAGAGCAGCCGGAATGACATTGCCTGCCAGCGTTGCTGCCCATTCAAGCGCACTGGGAATAACCACTTCAAGCTCGGCGCAAATCTCATCCACCGTTCCCCTCGGCAAGCCAGCAGCGTCAGCCGTCTGGCTGAAGTGACGTTTCTGAATCTCGTCCATGCGGGTATTGTTGTTGTCGCCGGCCGACATTGCCATCTTAAAACGGTTCCGCCGAAGACGGCCGGTATCCACGATCGGCTGCGCAGACAGGATGTCATAGAGCGGCGTCAGCGTGAAACCACCCCCGGGACGATGCGCAATCGAGAAGTTCTTGGCATGACCATCTGTTGCACCGATCAGCCAGAACGCGATCTGTGCTTTCAGAAAAGCCCGCCTATCCTCGACGGGCTTGTCGCTTTCCTTGAGCTGCTCCAGGATTGCCCGTGCGCCGGGACCACCATCCCTCTGATACTTCTGTGACGACGGAACGGATAGCGCCTGACAGAAATCCTCCTGAGGCAGGCGCAACAGCCGTCCATCGTCAGTCCACAAACGGTCAAACCGCGTCACACTGAGAACTAGCTGGTCCTCGAACTGCTCAATGGCAGCTTCCGCAACATCAAGCCCGAACGCCGCGCAGAGCTTCAGGCACACAAACTCATTCTGCACACTATCGGTAAGGTCGATTTCATTGTGGATGACCCCGATGGCAGGTTTCAGAATATGAGTAGTCGCCGTTGTACCTACGGGGCGTTTCCACAAGCCTTCGTGCTTCAGCAAGGCCGTCTTGTCCTGCGCGCCGGCAATCGAGATTCGGAAGTCCTTATCATCAGGATCCAGTCCGAGCGGCGCGATGCGCAGCCTGCGGATCAGGTCAGCAATCTCGCCTTCACTGAGGACGTCCCCTCTGACTTCACCTGCCGGACCAGTTTCTACGCCTTCAGGCAGAAACTGCAGCGCACCGACGCAGTCACGCCCCGCTACGGTCAGGATGGAGAAAGCATCGGCGCCTCCGGCTCCAAGGCGTTCGGCGACATGGTGACGGACCTGATCGGCGTCCGGCAGGAGGTTCTCGAACACATTGATCACGGGAGCGCCGCGGAACACCTCTCCAGTGAGTGGCAGCGAGATAGAAACCGGCATGGCCTGCTGCCAGGCCAGCCAGGCCTCGTCATAGCTAAAGCTGATCGCACCGGATGCGGCGCGCTCAAGACGCCCGACGAGTCGGGAGTTCAGATATACGACGAGGCGATGCGCCAGAGACCGGCGCGCCATCAGAACAGATCCTTGAAGTTCGCAGAGCCTCCGCGATCGGCCACCGCGAGTTCGAGACCGAGCGCCGCCAGCGCATCGAACAGAACGGCCATTCGTGTTGCCGGTTCCCCGTTCTCAAGCTTGGAAACCGTCGCCTGACGCACATTCATGTGCGCAGCAAGATCGGCCTGCGTCCAGCCGCGCGCCAGCCTTGCCTTGCGGACTATATCGCCCGCCATTCGCGGGCTCCGGACCACATCGGCCATGACAGTACTCCTCTATACGCATTTGCGCATAGAATCACTTTATACGCATTCCCGTATAAATCAAGTTGATACGCATTCGCGTATAAAACTACCAGGCAACCAAGCTGCTCCCCCTCAATCAATCCCTGAAATTCAACCCATCCGGCAGGGGATGCGCAATTTTCAGGAGTTCCCCCCGGGCGACAGGCCATTTGACCAACTCCTCAAGCTCGGCATTCTCAGCAAGGACGCCGGAGGCGGTCGAAGTACATCCTACTGGCTGGCGGAGGAATAAGGCCCCTGTTCCACCACGGTCTGTTGATCTGCCCCCCCCCCCAATAAACTCCAGCTCGAAAGGCAGTGGCTGAGAGTAATTTGCGACACTGCCGTGTTGTCGAGAAGCTCGGCAAGGTTTCGGATCAAAGCCTGTTCCTTGGAGACCAAACCAATGTCAGCAACGTGCGCGGTTGATTGGGCATGACAGGCGTAGGTTAAACCGGGCCAGGCAAAGATCGAAGTTCGAAGTTTCAGTCAGCCGCCCGGCTAATCCGGATCTCACTGCCGGACCTTGTGATGCTGACGGGCAGGAACATCGACAAAGCAGACACGAACTTTTCCTGATCTCCAGCCTTGAAGGCGCCGCTGAGACGTTCAGAGGAAAGACCTTGGTCTTCGACGATTATGGTTGTCTCCGAATATCTGTTCATTTCAGCAACAGCATCTGCGAGGGTCGCGTCCCGGAACTGCAGAGTACCGGTGCGCCAGGCAATCTCGGCGCCGAGATCCACCTTGCGGACCGGACCGGCTACGCCGTCCTCCACAGTCACCTGCTCGCCAGGCAAAAGCACCACGCCTTCGCCGGAAGTGTCGCCCCCAGGGACCACACTGACAGATCCTTCCACGAGCGTGATCTCGGCGCCGCCGGACTTCAGGTAGACATCAAACTCAGTCCCAAGCGCGCGGGTCCGGGTGCCAGAGGATTCAACAATGAAAGGAATGCTGCCGGGCCGAACCTCGAACAGGGCCTGACCCGTAGAGAGCTGCACGAGCCTTGCGTCTGCTGAATAGGCAACTTCGATGCGGCTTGCCGTATTGAGTTCGGCAACGGATCCGTCCGAAAGCTCGATCCGGCGCTGCTCGCCCTTTGCTGTTTCGAATACGAGACGCTGCAGCGCGGGCGCGTCGACAGGCGTCCGGTCGACAAGCGTTAGCCCCGCGATGCCCGCCAGCACGAGGCCCGCTGCCATTGCGGCGAGCCATGCTCCGGCCCGCCTGCCTTGCTGGTCACGCGCGCTTTCGGACCGGCCAAGCGACGTCCGGTCGATTGCACTGAGCGCCGCCTCGATTTCGCGGAAGGCAGCCGCATTCAACGGGTCTTTTTCCCACGCCCTGAATGCATCCCAGACGCCGACGTCTGTATCGCTCGCCTGAAGCTCTGCGTACCAACGCGCCGCAATATCCAGCCGGTCTGAATGTTCCTGCTTATCCATCGCCCGCCCGCTATTCTGCCGCGCCGGCGGAGCCGCCATCCGCTCGCGCAAGACCCTTTGCGACCTCCGCAACGGCCTGCGCGACATCATTCTTGGCGGTAGTGGGGGAAACAGACAAGCGTTTTGCAATCTCTTCGTAGGTCAGGCCTTCTAAACGGTGAAGGCGAAGAGCTTCTCTCCGGCGCTCAGGCAAATCAGCTATCACGGCCTGAGCGATCTCGAGACGCTGCACATCGATCACTTTGCGCTCCGGCGTCGGCGACTGATCGCAGGCGAGCTGGCCGCCGTCTTCGTAGATGTCGCTTGCCCGTTGCTGGCGCGCAGACCAGGATTTCAGGTGGTTGATTGCATTGTTCCTGACAAGGGTGAACAGTAGCGGCCGCAGCTCTTCGATGCCTTTCTGCGGATAGAACCGGCGTGCCGCGAGAAAGGCACTCTGCACAATGTCCTCAGCGTCTGCTTCGCTCCTGATCCTCATCCGGCAGAACCGCAGGAGCTGGCTGTACTGGGCCCGGAAGAGCTGAGAAAGGGCGGAGGTTCCGGCTGCGCCGGAGACCTCTTCCTCCTTGTGCGGACCATCATCAGGAGAAGAACGCCCACGCGCGTCCGATACGCTGATGCGCGACGCCCTCGGCTCAGCACCGGACATGGAGTGACCCCGCCTTGTAGTCCATTATGCCTGACACGATGCCTTCTCCTCATCTGTTGCCGGAATCCAAGGAGCGGGCATGTCCGCTGCGCATGCACGCGAGCGGAAGACAAGGTCATGCTTCACCAGGGTTTCCGACGCCCTGCATGCTCCCTGCTTGCGGGTTCCCCGAGGCAGCCGAACACGCAGACAGGGGTCATGCCCGGCGCGGGGGAGCGCGTGACAATTGAGGACCATGCTCTGTCAGGGTTTCCGACGCCCCGGGGCCCTTCCGCGAAGAGCACCGAATCGAATCTCGCAGATCACCCTCAGAATTGCAACCAAAAAATGAAAGGTGGGCCGTCGGAAAACCGCGAAGCATGTGCAACGGGGCGCGGCGCATAAGCGGGGGCACATGCTGCCGCGCCGGCCCACCCGCAATCTGTATGAAGCCTGACACCGGCACTCTCAAGCACAAATCCGCGCGAAAGCATCAGAATCAGAGGAATTTCGTCCGGTTGTGGAGGATGGGCCGTCGGAAAACCGCGAAGCATGTGCAACGGGGCGCGGCTTTCAGGCAAAGCCCTATGACCGCGCCGGCCCACCCCGTTCCTGCCATACCCCTCTCATCCGAAAATTGAAAGCCGGGGGACTTCGTTTTTCACCCCTGCTGGTTCCACATTCGCGCATAGACCCCGCCTCGCGCCAGGAGACGAGGATGCGTGCCTTGCTCCACCAATCTGCCGCGATCCATCACCAGAATTATATCCGCGCCGCATACATCCGTCAGAACATGGGAGATAACGACTACGGTCCGGGCTATGCCTTCGCCAAACAGAACCTGTCTGAAATGAACCCTGGATGCAGGATCAAGGGCAGACGCGGGCTCGTCGGCAACCAAAACCCCTGCGCCGCGCCGGATGGCGCGGGCCAGGATAATGCGCTGACGCTCTCCGCCGGATATGCGCATGCCTCTTTCTCCCATCCGGGCTTCGAGGCGGTCCGGGAGGGCGGAAAGCAATGGCTCAAGCCCAGATACCCGGGCGGCCGACAAAAGAGAGGCTTCCTCAGCTGCCTCGTCGGGGAACCCGATATTGAAGGCAAGGCTTGCATCGAACAGTCCGCCTTCCTGCAAGATCGCAGCGAAGCGGCGCCGATACTCTTCCAGCGGAATATCTGTAGACGGAACGCCGCCCACGAGGATGCGCCCTTCCCGAGGTTCGTGGAAACGCAGGAGCAAGCGCAGCAAAGTGGACTTTCCGCCGCCGGACGGCCCAACAATCGCCGCCCTTGCCCCGGCCGGTATCTCAAAGCTGACGCCGTCGATCACGGTGCGGCCTCCCGGATGAGCGAAGCTGACATTCTCGAAGCGGATTGCCGCCGGAAGCGGTGAGGCCTCAGTTTGCGGACGCACATCGTCCGGTGGTATTTCCGGCGCTTCGGAAAGCAGGTCGTCCAGGCGCTCCGCAAAGGCCGCTGCCTGCCCCGCATCGCGCAGAGCACCTGCCAGCATTTCGAGCGGGCGTACGACCTGCAGCATTGCGGCATGAACAAGGACGAGGTCGCCGATCGTCCGGTCACCGGCCCGGATGCCTTCCAGCGAGAGTAAAAGCGCTGCCGAAAGCCCGCCGGCCATCACCAATGCCGTAAGGATACCGGCGACCAGCCTCGCCCGGTAAAGCCCGAACCATGCAGCCTGGAGACCGGCGAGGCAGCGGTCATAGCGCGCGCACACGGTTTGTGCCCCGGATGTTGCACGCACGGCGTCCTGGTTCATGAGACCATCGGCCAGCCAGGCATTCGCCTCTATGCGAAGCGCTGACACCTTGCGGGCAGATTGCACGACGCCAATTGCTGTCGCGGCGAACACTGCAGTGTAAGCCGCAGCGAATGCGGCAAACACCGCAAGGAAAGCGCCGTCCAGCCAGAAAAAGACAATACCGGCCATCAAGACAAGTTCGACAATGCCCGGCCCGAGTGTCAGCAACGCATGCTGAAGCAAAGTGCGGTAGCCTTGGATCCCGTTTTCAAGGACTTGCTGGATTTCGCCTGTGGACTTTCCTGAATGATACGCGGCCGGCAGCGTCAAGGCGTGCAGGAGCGCGCCCCGCGCGAGCTTCCGGGTCAGTGCCTGCTCTGCGGCGCCAAACAGGAGGGTCCGGCCTTCTGAGATCATTCTTACCAGCGCCAGCAGGCAGACATAGGCGACCACCCAGACTTCAGGTCTGAGCGCAGCGCCGGCATCTGGCGCGGCGGCGTCCATCAGGAGCTTGAGCGCAAGCGGCGCGAGCGTTGCAAGAAAGGCTGCGAGCAGAGTGAGGGCGCCGGCTCCGGCAAGGTGCGCAGCAACCGGTGCGCCCAGCTCCCGGCGCAGCAACCTGAAGCCGGACCAGTCACCGCGCATTGCCACATCGTCCCTTGGTTCGCTGAAGCCCCCCGGATGAGAACCCCTTAAGGGCGAAGTGTATTTCTATTTTTAATTGCGCTCAAGTCCCCAAGCGTCGAACAACCTCGCTTATGGCCTATCTAGAAAAGACGCGAGATCGAGAACGTTCTCGCGCGCCATACATTCTGCACGCCTCCTCAAATCGTCCACTGTCGTATCCAGCGCTGCTTCGCTGAGGCGAAACTCGACCAGTACGCTCGCCAGGGTCTTCCCATGGACGATCCTCACTGACACATCCCTGTCATCGAGATCGATCCGTACACTGTCTAACTGCCAGAATATCGGACGCAAGGCGATCCTCCTGCTAAAGACAAATGATCAATTACTTTCTATGAGCACCGCACTCACTGCTTGATCGCAGCACCGCGGAAACTCCTGCCCCGGCGATTGCCCACCTTCGCCACGTCAAAGACGGTAAGCACAGACAGACCGATCTGCGTTGGAACAACAAGTGAAAGGGTTCAAGCTTGAGCCGGATTCCTGATGTAACCGCAACGTCTGGAGACAGGCATACACGGCCGAGGCGCAAGCAGGCTTTCCTGAGACGACCAGAAAGCCGCGCATTCGAGAAGCACGCTGCAGATGTCAGGGAATTTTTTGTCAGCACCCAGAGGCCCTGAATTCAAGCTGGAACAGACCGTTGACGCTTCATCGAGCGTTTCGGCATTTCGCTTCGTTTCTTCAAACTTGTATTCAACGAGCGAAGTACACGCGCCAGCGTTAGAGCTCCTTCGTTTTCCGGATGTGCAATTTATCACAGTCAGGACATCTCCGCAGATCGTATGGAACATCCAGAAGGGTGGCAAAGTGGGGGGAACGGCGTTGTTTGCGACCGGCAGTGAAAGCAAGGAGCATGTTAAAAGACCCGAGCCGGCGCGTTTCGGAGGACACAACAGTGAACGTCGATGCTCGACGAAATGCCAGCGGCGAATTCGAAATGTCGGCGGCGAAGCTCGCAGACACGTCAGAAGTTTGCTCCAATGAAATCGGCGAGGAAATATCAAGAGAGACTGTCTTCAGCTGGCAGACTGCACACTTTTGCGGCCAGCGTCCTGTTCGTCGCAGCTGTGTTTGTGTTGCCTATGGAAGTTTGCGCACAAGCAGAGTGCAGCGCCTACAGAGGGGGAGTTGAAGTTAGCGTGTTTGCGAAGGCTGACAAAGCTTTCTGGCTGCTGTCTCAAGGAGATCAAAGTGGGATGAGCCTCACCGGCAAAATGACTCTCAATTCGTCCTGGCTATTTCCGCAAGCCCAAAATCTGCCTGTCTTGAAATCCGGGGGAATGAAGACCTGAGAATTCCGGAGGCCCGGCAGGATGCGCCGCAGTGCCAGCTCTCGCTGACGGCCGTCAGGCGGGACCTCCGGAAACCCTCAACTGGCGGGTTGGGCTCCTGACAATCTCAACAACGGGCCGATTGCGGTCCGGAGCCAGAAGAAAGCCCTCCTCCCCTGCCCTGCGTGCCTGCGCGCGCCCCCCCCCCACCCCCCAC
>DNFL01000345.1:0-9522 GCA_003486945.1 Hyphomonas sp.
CTGAAATCGTTCCGCTGGCCGCTGACCTTGATGGTTCCGGCGCCGGCGCGCAGCTGGCTGCTTACCTCGAGCGTGAGCGCGAGCAGATCCGCGTGGCCGAGACGCCCGACGATCTCTTCGCCGCGCTTCGCATCCTGCGCGGCGAGAACCGCCGCTGCGTGATCGACCTGCCGGCGATCAACCCGTTTGAAGGCGACGACCTCGACAGTCTCGCCGACCTCGTTGCGGCCATCCGCGCCGAGCCCGTGCTTGTGCTCTCTGCCGAGGGCCATCCCGAAGACCTCGCCGAAGCTGCCCGCGCTTTCCAGCGCGCCGGTGTGCGCCGCGCGATCCTGACCAAACTCGATGTGGTTCGCCGCCGGGGCGGCGCCATATCGGCCCTGACGTCTGCAGGCATTGCCTTCTCGCACCTCGCCATCACGCCGTTCATCGGCGGCGGCCTGGTGCCGGCAGCGCCCTCGCGCATCGCGGCGCTCCTCATGGAGGACGCCCGTGGTGACGTCATCGCCCTCAGAGGAGCTGCCTGATCCATGAACTTCACCATGCGCAGATCGCAGGACCGCCCCGCGGTGCGACCACCCCCGAGGGTGACGCCGGCTTCCGTCATCGCCGTCGGCAGCGGCAAGGGCGGTGTCGGCAAGACCTTCATCTCCATCACCCTCGCCTCCGCCCTCGCAAAATTCGGCCGCCGCGTGCTGCTGGTCGACGGTGACCTTGGCCTTGCCAACGTCGACGTCCAGCTTGGCATCGCGCCGGAGACTGACCTTGCCGCCGTTGTTGCCGGCTGGGTCGAGATCGAGGACGCGGTAACGCCGGTAGACGGCGGCACGGGCGGTGGCGGCTTTGATGTGCTGCCGGGCCGTTCCGGCTCGGGCGCGCTTGCCGAATTGCCGCCGGAAGAAGTCGCGCGCCTTGCCGCCGGTCTCTCCGCGCTGGCGCTGCAATACGATCATGTGATCATTGACCTTGGCGCCGGTATCGAAGCCAACTGCATGCGTCTCGCGCGCTCTGCCGACAAGACGCTGATGGTGATCACCGACGACCCCGCATCGATGACCGATGGCTATGCCTTCATCAAGGTGCTGCGCGGCTATGCGCCGAATGTCGAACCGATTGTCGCGATCAACCGCGCTGAAACGCGCGCCGCCGGCCAGCGCACCTACGAGGCCATCGCGCGCGCCTGTAACACGTTCCTCGGTTTCCGCCCGCGCCATGCCGGCACGGTGATGGAAGAGCCAAAGGTTCGCGATGCGCTGCGTTGCCAGCGTACCCTGATTTCCACAGATCCTCTGGCCCAGCCGGTTCAGGATGTGATGGCAATTGCCCAAACTCTCATCGGCGAGGGGCAACCCGCGTCGTTGGGTAATTAATCCGTATTGAGAAGAGTTGAATAAATCGTCCGTATCCGAACGCATCATTAACTTGTTGAAAACGATGGCGCGTTAGGATTCACAAAGGTTAACAATCGGGCTACACCAGCCTCAAGATGATTCGGGAGACGAGCGATGCGCGTCCTTTTGATTGAAGATGACCGGGCCCTTGCACGCTCGATTGAGCTGATGCTGAAGGCTGCGGGCTTCAACGTTTACATGACCGATCTCGGCGAGGACGGTGTCGACCTCGGCAAGGTCTACGAGTACGACATGATCCTCCTGGATCTGTCGCTGCCGGATATCTCCGGCTTCGAAGTGCTCAAGCAGCTGCGCATGAGCCGCGTGAACACGCCGGTGATGATCCTCTCGGGCAACCCGGACATCGAAGCGAAGGTGAAGACGCTCGGCTACGGCGCTGACGACTACCTCACCAAGCCGTTCAACAAGGACGAGCTGATCGCCCGCATCACCGCCATCGTGCGCCGCTCCAAAGGCCATGCCGAGAGCGTGATCCGCACCGGCGAGATTGTCGTGAACCTCGATGCCAAGACGGTCGAAGTGGAAGGCGAACGCGTCCACCTGACCGGCAAGGAATATGCGATGTTCGAGCTGCTCTCGCTGCGCAAGGGCACGACGCTCACGAAGGAAATGTTCCTCAACCACCTCTATGGCGGGATGGACGAGCCGGAACTGAAGATCATCGACGTCTTCATCTGTAAGCTGCGCAAGAAGCTGCAGCAGGCCACCAACGGCAACCACTATATCGAAACAGTCTGGGGCCGCGGCTATGTGCTCCGGGACCCCCGCCCGGGTCAGAAGACGGCTGATATCGAAGAAGCCGCCTGACTGGAAACGGATTAAACTCATCAGGACGCCCCGGCCCGCGCCGGGGCGTTTTTGATTCAGGACGCGGCGATCTGCGAGAGCTGGTCGCGCAGTTTTTTCGGGCTGCCAGGGACGATCATGTCCACATCTTCATGCATCGCGCGCCAGACGGGCACGGCGCGCTTCAGCAGGGCATGACCGGCCGGTGTGAGGTGCAGCCGGCGTGAACGCTTGTCGTCCGGGTCCGGACGGATTTCCACAAGGCCGTCACGCTCCAGCGGTTTGAGGTTCGCCGTCAGCGTCGTGCGGTCCATCGCCAGGAAGCTGGCCGTCTCGCCGAGGCGCGGCGGTTCCGGCCGGTTCAGCGACATCAGCAGCGAATATTGTCCATGGCTGATGCCGAAGGGCGCGAAGGCCGCATCGAAGCGCCGGGCCAGTGTGCGCGCCGCACGGTGCACGCTGAGGCACAGGCAGCGCTGGTAGACTTCATTCGTGACGGAAACCGGAAGATCGCTTTTCATGACCAGAATGTAGGTTGACATCAACATATCCGTCAACGAGAACAGGCGGGCAACATGAAAGGGAAGGGCGCCTGAAACCTGCGCAGCGGGTGGGCGAGCTGTTCCCGGTGGAGACGTTTGATGAGGGAAGTGACGGCCTATAACTGGGTGCCGGATGTGGCGCAGGGCCACGTGAAGGACCTGCGCGTGCGCTGGGCGCTGGAGGAGGCAGGACTGCCTTACGCAGAACGCCTGATCGACCACCAGCAGAAGCTGCAGCCGGAACACCTGAAGCGCCAGCCATTCGCGCAGGTGCCCGCTTACAATGACGGCGCCGCAGACATGTTCGAATCCGGCGCCATCGTGATGCGCATCGCCGAAAGCTCCGAGACTTTGATGCCGAGGGATGAGGCCGGGCGGGCCCGCACGATGAGCTGGGCGTTTGCGGCCCTGAACTCGATTGAGCCCTTCGTGATGAAAGTCTCGTGGACCGAACTCTTCTGGCCGGACGCGCCCTGGGCGCCGGCCTATCTGGTTCACGCGCGCGGCATGCTGGGGGGCAGGCTTGCTCAGTTGGAGCAATGGCTGGAGAGGCGAGATTATCTCGAAGGGCGTTTCACCGCAGGCGACCTGCTGATGGCGAGCGTGCTGCGCGACCTTGAGCGTCACAATATCCTGCCGGGCTATCCGAATGTCGAAGCGTTCATGAAACGCTGCACCGGCCGCCCGGCTTTTGCCCGCGCGCTGGAGGCGCAGCTGAAAGTGTTTGCGGCCCATCCGCCGCAGCCGGTGGGTGCGTGAGGGGAGAGCGACGTGTCCGGACTTCAGAAGGCGGTGCGCACCTGTTTCTGGTTCAACAAGGGCAGGTATGAGGTGGCGTGCCATGGGGAGACGGCGTGATGGCGGAGAGCAAGGTCAAAGGTCCCGCGTCGTATTTTCCTTCGATTGAGAAGACGTATGGAAAGCCGGTTAGTCACTGGCTGAAGCTGATCGAGGGCATGGGCGAACGCAAGCATATGGATATCGTCAGCACACTGAAATCTGAACACGGGCTTGGCCATGGCCACGCCAACGCGCTGGTGGCGTATCACCGCGCTCAATCGGGCAAGGCATGAGGAGGCGGATATGACGGGCAAGAGAAAACCGGTCGCGGAGATTGCGGCGGAGATGGGCGTGGGGCTGCTTTCGCCGCATCTGACCTGCCGCGACTGCGCCGCGGCGATCGAGTTCTACAAACAGGCCTTCGGGGCCGAGGAAATGATGCGCCTGCCGGGGCCGGACGGGCGGTTGTTGCATGCCGCAGTCCGCGTCAACGGGTCGATGGTGATGCTGGTGGACGAGTATCCCGAGATGGGTGGCCATTCGCCGCTCGCGCTTGGCGGATCGCCGGTGACGCTGCACCTGATGGTGGACGATGTTGATGCCTTTGCCGCGCGCGCGGTGGCGGCGGGCGCCGAGATTGCGATGCCGGTGGCCGACCAGTTCTGGGGCGACCGCTACGGCGTGGTGAAAGATCCCTTCGGCCATATGTGGTCGATTGCAACGCCGATCTGGCCGCCGAAATCGCCGGAAGAAATGGAAGCGGGCCTGAAGGCCTCTATGGAACAAATGTCAGGGAGCTGATGAAATGACCTATGTAGACGGATTTGTCCTGGCGGTGCCGGATGCAAACAAGGATGCCTATCGCAAGCTCGCAACCGACGCTTCGGTGGTTTTCAGGAAGCATGGCGCCATCGGTTTCGTCGAGAACTGGGGGGTGGACGTGCCGCAAGGCAAGGTGAACTGCCTGAACTCTGCGGTGATGCGCAAACCGGACGAGACGGTGATGTTCTCCTGGATCGTTTGGCCGGACAAGGCCGCGCGCGATGCCGGCAATGCCGCAGTGATGGTCGATCCGGATCTCGGCGGGCCAGGCATGGAAATGCCGTTTGATGGTATGCGGATGATCTATGGCGGCTTCGAACACCTGTTCGGGGACGCGATGGCGGCGCCAACCATACTCGATGGCACGGTGATGCCGATACCGGCAGCCAACAAGGCGGCGTATATTGAGGCCGCCGTGAAGATGGCGGACCTCTTCCGCGAATATGGCGCGACCACGGTGGTCGATTGCTGGGGCGACGACCTGCCGGAAGGCAAGGTGAACTCCTTCCACACAGCCGTGCTGCGCAAGCCGGACGAGGCGGTGGTGTTTTCCTGGATCGGCTGGAAGGACAAGGCGGCGCAGGAAAAGGGCTGGGCCGCGATCATGGCCGATCCCCGCATGGCAGAGCTGAGCCCGGGCACCGCTGGTGCCGACATGGGCCGGATGATCTTCGGCTCATTCGAACCCTTGGTCGTGGCCTGAAAGCAACACTTTCTGGCCTGATGAAGAAAACGCGGCCGTCTTGTTGAGAATTGGTTGCATTTGCAGGTGAGGTCCGGCTAGGGCGAATGAGAAACATTCGCACTAAAGGAATCCCGCTGCATGCCCTCCCAGACCCTGTCTTCCGGCGCCCGTACGGCGCCGGCACCCCGGCTTTCGGCCCGCCTTCTGGGCTGCGCTGCCACGCTCAGCCTCTGCGCCGGCATCGCCCTGCCTGCGGTCGCGGATGACGTGCCGGATGATGTGAAGCGCCAGGAGACGGTCTACGTCTACGGCACCCGGGCGAGCTATAACGAGGATACGTCGCGCGGCGCGACCAAGACTGATACCGCCATCGTCGACATCCCGCAGGCGATGACGGTCATCACTGGCGACCTGATGCGCGATCATGCCCTGTCCGGCGTCGGCGAGGCGTTGCGCTTCGCTCCGGGCGTGACGGTGGCGCAGGGCGAAGGCCACCGCGATGCGCCGGTGCTGCGCGGCAATACCACGACAGCAGACTTCTTTGTCGATGGCGTGCGCGACGACCTGCAATACTACCGCGATGTGTACAACACGGACCGCGTGGAAGTTCTGAAAGGTCCGTCAGGCCTTGTGTTCGGGCGCGGAACCGGCGGCGGCGTCATCAACCGGGTGACCAAGGTTGCGACCGCTGAGCGCGTGCGCGCGATCACGACAACGGTTGGATCCTACGGCCAAGCCCGTATTGCGGCGGATGTCGGCGACGCTATCTCGGACAATGCCGGCGGCCGGCTGAACCTCGTCTTCGAGCGAGCTGACAGCTACCGCGAAACGATGGAAAGCGAGCGCTATGGCATTGCGCCGACCGTTTCCTTCAGCGCCGGCGAGGCGACGCGGTTCAAGATTGCGGCCGAGCATTTCCGCGATGATCGGGTTACCGATCGCGGCGTGCCATCGATTGCCGGGCGGCCTTATGACGTGTCCGAAAAGGCGTTCTACGGCAACGCTGCGGAGAGCCCGAGCGAGGTGGAGGTCAACACGCTGACCGCCATGGTCGAGCATGATTTCTCGGACTCGCTGACGCTGCGTTCGACGCTGCTCTATGGCGATTACGAAAAATTCTATCAGAACATCTTTGCTGCCAGCGCCGTGAATGCGGCGAACGGCACGGTGCAGCTGGCCGCTTACAACTCTCTCACCACGCGCGAGAACCTTTTCAGCCAGACGGACCTCATTTGGAAGGGCCAGCTTGGCGGACTGGAGCACACGCTGCTGGCGGGTGTCGAGGTGGGGGTTCAGACCAGCGACAACCTGCGCATTGAAGGCCAGTTCGCCGCAGCTGGCGGGCTGGAGCGGCTGACTGTCTCGGTTGCGGAGCGCGGGCAAAATGCAGTGGCCACCTATGGCCGCGTTTCGCGCGACAATGCCAACGATCTCAACCTGTTTGCGGCCTATGTGCAGGACCAGGTGAAGATCACCGAGCAATTGCAGGTTATTGCAGGATTGCGGTTTGACCGGTTCGATTTCGACTTCGACAACCGCATCGGCGCAGATGCATCGCGTGCGGATGAGTTTGTGTCGCCGCGCCTTGGTGTCGTCTATGCGCCGGTTCAGGACCTGTCCCTGTATGCCGGATGGGCGAAGTCTCACCTTCCGCAATCGGGCGAGCAGTTCTCGAACCTGACGCCGTCGCTTGCGAATTTCGAGCCGGAAGAATTCGAGAATTATGAGGTTGGCGTGAAGTGGCAGCCTTCGGATGAGCTGCTGTTCACGGCGGCACTGTTCCGTCTGGACCGCACGAACACTCTGGCACCGGGGCCGGTGGCGGGCGTTTCGGTTCTGACCGGTGCGCAGCGCACCGAAGGGCTGGAACTGTCGCTGCAGGGCGAAGTGATCGATGGATGGGACATTGCTGCGGCCTATGCCTGGCAGACGGCGGAGATTACCGAGACCACGAGTGCCGCGCCGGCTGGACGCAAGGTCGCATTGGTGCCGGAGCACAGTGCCAGCCTCTGGAACAAGGTACGCCTGACCGGCCGGATCGATCTTGGCGCTGGCATCATCTGGCAGGATGACCGGTTTGCCACCATCTCGAACGCCGTGGTCCTGCCATCCTACACGCGCATCGATGCTGCTGTGTATTATCAGCTCACGGATGACTTGACGCTGCAGCTGAACCTCGAGAACCTGACTGGCGAAACCCATGCGGCAAGCTCGCACAATGACAACAACATCACGCTCGGCGCGCCGCTGACCGCGAAGTTGACGTTGATCGCGCGCTTCTGATCTGGTCAGCAGACAACCAGCAGGCGGCCCTGGCAAAAGCCGGGGCCGTTTGCGTTCAGGCCGGCTGGCGGTGATCGCTGGGTTCGCGGGCGGTGTTGAATTCCGGGACGAGGACGCCGAGCAGGCGCAGGGCTTCGGCCGTGTCGTGGCGGCGCGCGGCTTCGATCAGGGCACTGACTTTCTTCTCGAGCAGTTCGCCGGCCAGTTCTTCGCTGGTGACGCGGTTCACACCGGTAATCTGGGTGGGCTCGATTGTTTCGTGCCAGTAGATCAGCACTTCATGCTTCTTCTCGCCGGGACGCATGCCGGTGACCTTGATCTCGATATCCGAGCCGGGGATCTTTCCCTTGAGGCGGATCATCGTTTCAGCGAGCTGCTGGATGGCGACGGGCTCGCCCATGTCGAGCACGAAGAGATCCGCCTGTCGGCTTTCGCCCTGCAGCGCCGCGGCCTGTAGGACGAGGCCGGTCGCTTCCTCGATGGTCATGAAGTAGCGCGTGGCGTCGGGGTCGGTGATCGTCACCGGGCCGCCCATGGCGATCTGGCGTTCGAACAGGGGCACGACCGAACCGGAAGACCCGAGCACGTTGCCGAAACGGACCATGGCGCCGGCCATGCCGGCTTCGGTGACGATGCGGCCGATGGCAAGCTCGGCGAGGCGTTTGGTGGCGCCCATCACATTGTCCGGGGCAACGGCCTTGTCGGAGGAGATGAAGACGAAGCGGCGCGCGCCGGATGCGGCGGCGGCGCGTGCAGTGGCGACAGCGCCACCGACATTGGTGAGGATGGCTTCGCAGACATTGTCTTCCATCAGCGGCACATGTTTCAGCGCGGCGGCGTGGATGACGATTTCGGGGCGCGCTTCGGCGAAGACAGAGGTGAGGCGCGCCGTGTCGCGGACATCGCCCAGCTGGCAGGTGAGCGCGAGATCAGCGTGGGCATCGCGTAGTTCAAGGTCGATCTGGTAGAGATTGAGTTCCGAGGAATCGAGGATGGTCAGCGCAGCCGGAGACTGGCGCGCCACCTGGCGGGCGAGTTCCGAACCGATAGATCCGCCGCCGCCGGTGACGAGGACGCGCGTGCCGGCGAAGAGCTGGTGGACCGGCGTAAGGTCGAGCTGGCGTTCCGGGCGGGCGAGCAGGTCTGCCGGGCGGACGGGTTCGAGAATCTGCGCGGCTTCATCATGGCCGAGCGCCATGATGTAAGCACCGTGGCCGGACGCGATTTCGAGAACCTGGTTCATCGCCTCGCGCTCGCGCGCCGGACCGGTGACGGCAACCCAAGGCGCGCTGCCGTAGCGCAGGGCGAGCACGTCGATGACTTCGCCGAGTTCCTTCAGGCTGCCCATGATCGGCACGCCGCGAACAGCGCGGCCGTGTTCCTTTTCATTGACTTCGATCAGGCCGAGGACGCGCAGGTGTGATCCGCCCGGTGAGTTTTCGAGGCGGCGGAGAACATCGATCCAGCTTGCCGGATTGCCGACGAGGAGGACCGGTTGCGACTGGCTGGGAATTTTCTGGAAGATCTGGAAGGGCGCATTGGTCGACCGGTAGCGCGCGATCATCCGGCCAGCGAAGACAAAGGCCGTCCACAGAGCAGTTGTCATCAGCAATACAGGCAGCGGATCGATCAGGCGTCCGTTGAGGATCATCATCACCGGCAGGTAAAGCACGACGGCGAGTGAAATGCCCTGAACGAGACGAATGGCATCCGGCGCGCCCATGTGTCGCCACACCTGACGATGCACGCCGCCTGCAACAAGTCCTGCAGCGGCCGCAAGCATGAAGGCGCTGGTCGACAAGAGCCAGGAGTTGATGTGAAAGCTGTTCAACACCGGGACCGTTGTGAGCGACGCGCCATAGGCAAGTGTCATCGCGACGCCGGCCATGGCGATGTCGAATGTCAGGGTCAGAGCCATAGCACGCTGGGCGGCGTCTTTGGGTGTCACGGCCTCTACTCCAATACGTCGCGATGCAGCGATTATGCTTTCTTCTGCCACCTTCGGTGCGCCTCGAAAACCCCGTTCGCATTGCGAAACTGTAATCCTAAGCGCGCACGGTCAAGTCACAGTTTTGCGAACCATACCACCTCATCACGCACTTGTGCGAAGCTTGTGCGCCAATGCGGCACAGAGAGGAATGGTGGGCCCGGCAGGACTTGAACCTGCGACCAAACCGTTATGAGCGGTCCGCTCTAACCAACTGAGCTACAG
>DNFL01000345.1:9749-13004 GCA_003486945.1 Hyphomonas sp.
AACCAACTGAGCTACAGGCCCCCGATGCGCTCGTCGTTTAGGCGCCGCAGGGCCGCCTTGCAACGGCCTTGTTCGGCTTTGATGACAGGCGTAGCCTTCGAGGCCCAACCAGGAGACCCCAATGTACCGCCCCGCATTCTCCCTCGCCGCCCTGATCATCGCTGCCGTGCCGGTTGCCTGCGCGCAGATGCCGTTCAGCTCTGCCGCCGCTGCGGCGTCCATGATCGCGAGTCCTGCTGCCATGACTGCACATCCTAACTCCATCCAGCCGGAAACGACGCTGAACATCAACGCCGAATCGAAGATCAGCGTGGCGCCGGATATCGCTTACATCACCGCCGGTGTCACCGAGGAACGCGCCACCGCTTCGGAAGCGATGGCAGCGCAGGCCAAGGCGATGAACGGCGTGTTTGCAGCGCTGGAAAAAGCCGGTGTCGCTAAGAAAGACATCCAGACCTCCGGCCTCAGCCTTTATCCGCGGTATGACTATATCGAGACCAAACAGAAGGATGGCAGCTCGCGCGGCGAACAGCGGCTGGCCGGCTATGTGGCGAGCAATAATGTCACGGCGCGCGTGAGAAATCTCGACACGCTGGGTGCCACAATCGACAGCCTGGTGAAGTCCGGCGGCAACACCTTCTCCGGCGTGACCTTCGCGCTCGACAATGACAAGGCGCTGAAGAACCAGGCGCGTGAGCAGGCGATGAAGGAAGCTATCGCGAAAGCCGAACTTTATGCCCGCGCTTCGGGTCTGAAAGTGGCGCGCATCGTGACGATTTCGGAAGGCTATGAATACTCGCCGCAGCCGATGATGACGGCGCGCGCCGAAATGGCCATGGACATGGCCAGCGCGCCGACACCGGTCGCCGGCGGCGAAGTCGGCGTGACGGCGAGCGTCAGCGTGATGTTCGAACTGGTGAAGTAGCGCGCAGGCGCGGCCTCATGTGACACGCGAAACCCCTTTCCGGAAGGAGAGGGGTTTTTGTTTATGGGAGCGCTGCAGCCCTCACCTCCCATTGCTGCGCAATGGGACCCTCCTCTCCCGCAAGCGGGAGGGGAGTTGGTGGTGGCTCCCCGGTGAGAGTTGACCGCTCGTAAAGCGGGCAGAGCTGTGATGAAGCCGTATTTGCATCTTCATTCTCGCACAGGAACGTATATCTTGAAGGCCATGAGCAGCGATTTGGACGCGATCTTGATGTCAGGATCGTCCGTGCCGGGTGCCCCGGGGGGCGGCCAGCCGGGCGATGGCGGTGGCACAGGCTTTGACTTGGCCACGGAAACGCGCGTGCGGACCAAGAAGCCGTCGCTCTACCGCGTGCTGCTGCTGAACGATGATTACACGCCGATGGAATTCGTCGTGTTCATTCTTGAACGGTTTTTCAACCGCTCGCGCGAGCAGGCGACGCGGATCATGCTGCATGTGCACCAGAAGGGAGTAGGGCTCTGCGGGGTCTATACATTTGAGGTTGCCGAGACGAAGGTGGCTCAGGTGCTGGACCTTGCGCGGCGCCACGAACACCCGCTTCAGTGCGTCATGGAGAAAGACGACTAACGAAATGGCCCGAACGCACCTATCTTAAGATTATAAACCCGCCGACCCGAAAAGGCTTCCTCCTTGCCCCGCCTCTCAGCCTCGCTCGAAACCGCTCTTGAAAAGGCACTCTCGCTGGCCGCCGACCGCGACCATGAGTACGCCACGCTGGAGCACCTGCTGCTTGCCCTCACCGAGGACGAACATGCGCGCGATGTGATGGGCGCCTGCAAGGTGAACATCGACGAGCTTCGCGCGGAACTGACTCGCTACATTGATGACGAGCTGTCGAGCCTGATCGTGGACGGCAGCGATGGCCGCGTGCAGCCGACCGCCGCTTTCCAGCGCGTGGTGCAGCGCGCGATCCTGCATGTTGAAAGCTCCGGCCGCGAGGAAGTGACCGGCGCGAACGTGCTGGTGTCGATCTTCTCCGAGCGCGAAAGCCATGCCGCCTACTTCCTGCAGGAGCAGGACATGACGCGGTATGATGCGGTGAACTATATCTCGCACGGCGTGGCGAAACAGCCGGGCATGTCGCGCCCGACGACGCCGCGCGGCGCGGAGGGCTCCGAAGAGGAGCCGGTGAAGCAGGGCCATGAAGCGCTCGACACTTACTGTGTGAACCTCAATGCGCGCGCCCGGGCCGGCAAGATTGATCCGCTGATCGGCCGCGACATGGAAGTGAACCGCTGCATCGAAGTGCTGTGCCGGCGCAACAAGAACAACCCGATTCTCGTGGGCGATCCCGGCGTGGGCAAGACGGCGATTGCCGAAGGCCTGGCCAAGCGGATCGTCGACGGCGAAGCGCCGGAAATCCTGGATGATGCGATCATCTGGTCGCTCGACATGGGCGCGCTGCTAGCCGGTACGCGCTATCGCGGCGATTTCGAGGAACGCCTCAAATCGGTGATGAAGGAACTCGAGCAGCAGGAGAAAGCCATCCTGTTCATCGACGAGATCCACACGATCATCGGCGCGGGCGCGACGAGCGGCGGGGCGATGGATGCGTCGAACCTCTTAAAGCCCGCGCTGCAGTCCGGCGGCCTGCGCTGCATGGGCTCGACCACGTTCAAGGAATACAAGCAGCACTTCGAGAAGGACCGCGCGCTTTCCCGCCGGTTCCGCAAGATCGATGTGGTGGAGCCGACCGTGCCCGACACGATCAAGATCCTGACGGGTCTGAAATCGAAGTTCGAGGATTTCCACGGCCTGAAATATACCAACGACGCGATCAAGGCGGCGGTGGAGCTGTCGGATCGTTACATCACGGACCGCAAGCTGCCGGACAAGGCGATCGATGTGATCGACGAGGCGGGCGCGGCGCAGTGGCTACTGCCGGCATCGAAGCGGAAAAAACAGGTTGGCCTGCGCGATATCGAAGCGGTGGTTGCGAAGATTGCGCGCATTCCGCCGAAGCAGGTGACGACGGACGATGCCGCCGCGCTAAAATCGCTGGAGAGCGATCTGAAACGCGTCGTGTACGGACAGGACGAGGCGATCCTCGCGCTGTCGGCTTCGATCAAGCTGGCGCGGGCGGGCCTGCGCGAGCCGAACAAGCCGATCGGTTCTTACCTCTTCACCGGCCCCACCGGCGTCGGCAAGACGGAAGTGGCCAAGCAGCTCGCCTCGATCATGGGTGTCGAGATGCTTCGCTTCGACATGTCGGAATATATGGAGCGCCATACGGTGAGCCGCCTGATCGGCGCGCCTCCGGGCTATGTCGG
>DNFL01000345.1:13258-15709 GCA_003486945.1 Hyphomonas sp.
GCGCCTCCGGGCTATGTCGGCTATGATGAAGGTGGTCTGCTCACGGACGGTGTGGACCAGCATCCGCACTGCGTGCTGCTGCTGGACGAAATCGAAAAGGCGCACCCGGACCTGTTCAACATCCTGTTGCAGGTGATGGACAATGGCACGCTGACGGACGCCAATGGCCGCAAGGTGGACTTCCGCAATGTGGTCGTCATCATGACGACCAATGCGGGTGCCTCGGATGCGGCGAAGAACTCCATCGGCTTTGGCCGCGGCAAGAAGGATGAGGAACAGGACGAGGCGCTGAAGCGCCTGTTCACGCCGGAGTTCCGCAACCGCCTCGATGCGATCATCACATTCGGCGGCCTCACGCCGGAAATCATCGACCGCGTCGTCGAGAAGTTCATCCTGCAGCTGGAAGTTCAGCTGGAGGACCGCAACGTGTCCATCGAAGTGTCGAAGCCGGCGCGCGAATGGCTGGCGAAGCGGGGCTTCGATGCGGATATGGGCGCGCGGCCGCTGGCGCGGACGATCCAGGAATACGTCAAGAAGCCGATGGCGGAGGAACTGCTGTTCGGCAAGCTGCAGAAGGGCGGTGTTGTGAAGATCGCCCTCGACGAGAAAGCCGACGAGCTGACGTTCAAGTACATCGCCGAACCGCCGAAAAAGAAAAAGGCGACCAAGGACGAAGCGGAAGAGCCGGCGAGCTAGGCTGGCCATCTCTCACAACAAAACCCGGAAGGGCCGCCCGCGAGGCGGCCCTTTTGTTTTTCTGACATGTCCAATCAAATGACGGGCATCATCTATAATTGTTTTTATATGATAACCATCATATAAATGGCGAAGCAGGAGCAGCCAGATGCGTGTCAGCCGGGAACAGGCGGAGAAGAACCGGAGCAAGGTGGTCGATGTGGCCAGCCGGATGTTCCGGGGGCGCGGTTTTGACGGCGCCGGGATTGCCGACATTATGAGTGCGGCGGGCATGACGCATGGCGGTTTCTACGGCCAGTTCGCGTCGAAGCAGCAGCTGGCCGCGGAAGCGAGCCGGGCAGCTATGGCGCGCACGTTCCGCCGGTGGCAGGCTGTGCTGGCGGACGCCGCGAGCGCGCCGATGCGCGCGGTGGCGGCCTTTTACCTAACGCCGGCGCACCGGGACAATCCGGAGACGGGGTGCGCGTTTGCAGCGCTTGCAGCCGACGCAGCGCGGGCGGGGCCGGAGGTGAAGGCGGTGTTCGAGACGGGTATCGCTGACCAGGCCGATCTGATCCAGGCAGCGCTGATGGCGCAGGGCATGAAGAAGGGCGCGGCACGGACGCAGGCGCTTGCCTCGCTGGCAACGCTGGTTGGCGCCCTCGCTCTGTCGCGCGCGGTGAACGATGCAGATCTCAGCGCCGAGATTCTTGCGGCAGCCAGAAAGCGCGTCACGGACGTGCCCGGCGGTCAGCCTTCCTGACCATCCAATTCTGCCGAAGGCCTGAAGCCCAGCACGAGGAATGTATCATGACCACCGCGGACATTTCCCGAATTGCGGTGGATGCGCCGGCGCGCAAGCTGACTGTGGGCACGCTGGCCTTGTTGGCGGGCATTGCGGCTATCGGTGCCCTGTCGACCAACATCATCCTGCCCTCCTTTCCTTCACTGGCGGCGCAGTTCGGCGTGGAAAGCCGGGCATTGGGTGTCACCCTGTCCAGCTTCTTCATCGCGTTTGCACTCGGCCAGCTGGTGGTCGGGCCACTGTCGGACCGGTTCGGTCGGCGCCGGCTGGTGATCGGCGGCATGGTCGTGTTCCTTGCCGGAACCGTGATCGGCGGACTTGCGACCTCGCTCGACATGCTGGTTTTCGGCCGGGTTGTGCAGGGACTTGGCGTGTGCGCCGCGTCAGTGCTGTCGCGTGCCATTGCGCGTGACCTGTTTGATGGCGCTGCGTTGGCGAAAGCGCTGTCGCTGGTGATGATCGCGATGGCGGCCGCGCCTGGCTTTTCGCCGCTGCTGGGCAGCGGTCTGGACTGGGCATTTGGCTGGCGCGCAACCTTTGTGCTGGTCGGCCTTGCTGGTGTGGTGCTGACGGCGGGCTATATGATCAGCATGGGCGAGACGCATCCGGCGGACCGGCGCGCGGCGCACAGTGTGGGGTCGGTGGCCCGGGCGTATGGCGGATTGTTTGTGGACGGACGGTTCATCCTGCCGGCGGTGGCTGTCAGCCTGATCATCGGCGGTCTCTACGCATTTTTCGGAGCGTCTCCGGCAATCCTTGTGGACGGGATGGGCCTCAGCGCTGTGCAGCTCGGCCTGTTCTTCGCGGCGACCGTGTTCGTAGTATTCGGGGCCGGCTTTGCAGCGCCGCGGCTGGCGGCATGGCTGGGCGCGCCGCGGGCGGCGCTCACCGGCGGGGTCATTGCCCTGATAGGCGGCGCGGCCCTGCTGGCAGTTTCCGAGAGCCCCGGCATCGTCAATTTTTCGGCGGCC
>DNFL01000356.1:0-130 GCA_003486945.1 Hyphomonas sp.
GGTGATGATGCGGTTCACGACGCCCTTGCCCGTCAGCGGCAGGGTGCATTTCTTCAGCACTTTTGACTCGCCCGCCTTGTTGGCGTGGTCCATCACGACAACGATCCGCTTCACGCCGGCGACAAGGTCC
>DNFL01000356.1:379-4244 GCA_003486945.1 Hyphomonas sp.
CACCACCACGCGCTTCACGCCGGCGACAAGGTCCATCGCGCCGCCCATGCCTTTGACCAGCTTGCCGGGGATCATCCAGTTGGCGAGGTCGCCGTTCTCCGCCACTTCCATCGCGCCGAGAATGGCGATGTTGATATGGCCGCCGCGGATCATCGCGAAGCTGGTCGCCGAATCGAAGAAGCTGGTGCGCGGCAGCGTGGTGATCGTTTGCTTGCCGGCATTGATGAGGTCCGGGTCTTCCTCGCCTTCATAGGGGAACGGGCCCATGCCGAGCATGCCGTTCTCGGATTGCAGCGTTACGTCCATCCCTTCCGGAATGTGGTTTGCCACCATCGTCGGAATGCCGATACCGAGGTTCACATAATAACCGTCGTGCAGTTCCTTCGCGGCGCGGGCCGCCATCTCGTCGCGTGTCCAGGGCATGGGCTGATCCTATGGAGTGGTGTTGCTGGGCGGAGCGGGTGGCTGCGCGGAAGGCGGTGGAGGTGGATGCGCCGCAACGAACGTGGCCACGCAGTTTTCAAGCCGGGCGCGGATTCGGGCGACGGCGTGCTCGTTGAACACGGTATGCCCGGCCGGCATTTCGATTTCCGAAAGCGCGATGGTTTCCATCACCTTGTCGACAAGGTCAGCGGCCTTCGCCTTAAACTCCGGGCTGTGCGGCTGGGCGGCATGATCTGCCAGATCAATCAGCGCTTCGATAGATGCATCCTGCCGTGTGCGGAGCAGCGCTAGGAAGCTCGTCTTGTCCTTGCTGATATATTTCAGGTACTCAGCATCAAACCGGTCAACCATCTGCGCGAGATAAAGTACGCTGTTGAACGGCTGTTTCGCGGCATTGTAAAACAGGTTGTCCCAGCCTTCGACCATCGCGTTCAGGTCCTGCGAGATCGCAGTCGGCGCGCTGAAACAGAACTGCTCATACTCGGTCATGAACTGGTGGAAGCGAAGGTTGCCCTCGCGCCGTGTCGTCTGGCGCATCTGCAGCTGCGCGCCGATGGCCGAGGCAACGAAACCGACGACGATCGAGGCAAGGCCGCCCGTCAGGAACAGGTTCACGGAACTGACCGTCGCCTGAAGCGTCGACAGCACGGCATTCAAACTCTCGAAATTGTCCATGACCCCTCCTCTTCAGATACGTGCCGGATGCGTCAGAAGCTTCCCCGCTTGCGCACGGTGCGTTGCTCGATACGCTTCTCGAAGCTGCCCTTGATGATGCGCTGCACGAAGATGCCCGGCAGGTGGATATGGTCGGGGTCGATATCGCCGGTCGGCACAATCTCTTCGACTTCCGCCACTGTGATCTTGCCCGCCATCGCCATGGGCGGATTGAAGTTGCGCGCCGTCTTGTTGAACACAAGATTGCCCTGCGTGTCCGCCTTTTCCGCTTTCACGATGGAAAGGTCAGCGACGAGGCCGGTTTCGAGGATGTAGGTCTCGCCATTGAACTCGCGGTGTTCCTTGCCCTCGGCGACAATCGTGCCGACGCCGGTCTTGGTATAGAAGCCGGGAATGCCCGCCCCGCCTGCCCGGCAGCGCTCGGCCAGTGTACCCTGCGGGTTGAACTCCAGCTCCAGCTCGCCGGAAAGATACTGGCGCTCGAATTCCTTGTTCTCGCCGACATAGGACGAGATCATCTTTTTGATCTGCCGCGTGCGCAGCAGGATGCCGAGGCCGAAATCATCGACGCCGGCATTGTTGGAAATCACGGTCAGATCCTTCGCACCCGAATCGCGCAGCGCCAGGATCAGGTTTTCCGGAATACCGCAAAGGCCGAAGCCGCCCGCCATCACCGTCATGCCATCAAAGGTGAGGCCCTCGAGAGCCTCCTTTGCCGATTTATAGACCTTGCTTGCCATCCGGCATGAGCTCCCTTGTCCTGCGCGCCGTCATCTTGTGACTAGCACAAACTGCGGCGCCTGCATGCCCTAAGGCAAAGCAGATTTCAACACCTGTTGAATAAGTTCAGACCGCCTCGACCGTCTGCTCGATCGCGCCGAAGATGGAATGGCCGGCCACATCCTGCATTTCGATACGCACTGTATCGCCGGGCTTCATGAAGGGCGTTTTCGCCGCGCCGCCCGTGATCGTCTCGATCATGCGGATTTCAGCAATGCAGGAATAGCCGAGCCCGCCTTCGGAAACCGGCTTGCCCGCCCCGCCATCGGCGCCCTTGTTCGACACCGTGCCCGACCCGACAATCGTGCCCGCGCACAGCGCCCGCGTCTTCGCAGCATGGGCAACAAGGCGCGGCAGCGAGAATGTGGCGTCCACGCCCGCATTGGCGCGGCCGAAGGGCTGGCCGTTGAGGTCCACGCGCAGCGGCAGGTGAACGAGCCCATCTTTCCATGCGGGGCCGAGCTCATCGGGCGTGACGGCGACCGGCGAGAAGGCGCTGGCGGGTTTGGACTGGAAGAAGCCGAAACCCTTGGCAAGTTCGCCGGGGATCAGCCCGCGCAGCGACACGTCATTGCACAGCATCACGAGGCGGATGGCGGCGGCGGCCTTTGCTTCACTTGCACCCATCGGCACGTCATCGGTGATCACCGCAATCTCGCCTTCCATGTCGCAGCCCCAGGCGAAATCTTTCAGCGGAATCGCATCGCGCGGCCCGAGGAAGCCGTCGCTGCCGCCCTGATACATCAGCGGATCGGAATAGAAGCTCTCCGGCACCTTGTCGCCGCGCGCGGCGCGCACCAGCTCGACATGGTTGATATAGGCCGATCCGTCCGCCCACTGATAAGCGCGCGGCAGGGGGCTCATCGCGTCATGCTCATGGAAGCGGAAAGTCGGCACCGAACCAAGCTCCACCTGCTCGGCCAGCATCGCGAGCTCGCGGCCATAAATCTCCCACTTGTCGAGCGCCGCCTGCAGCGTCGGCGCGATGCGAGCCGCATCTGTCGCGCGCGTCAGGTCTTTCGAGACGACTACGAGCCGGCCATCACGTGTGCCGTTCTTCAGGGTGGCGAGTTTCATGGAGGTTCCTTCGAGACATTTTTTTTGAGCCCGCTCTCCCTCTCTGAGGCAGAGGAGGCGTGAGGGATAGCGATTGCATGGCAATCGCCCGAACGCGGGTGAGGGTGCGCGCCCTCTCAATTGTTTGCAAGCGGGGAAGCGTCGCGCCCCCTCACCCTCGCCCTTCTCCCCCCTGAAGGGGGCGAAGGGTTCAAGGGCGCTGCGCGGCTTTCCTACTCCGTCTCTTCCCGGATCTTCTCATGCAACCACGCCGCATGCCTCGGCGCTTTCTTCGTCGCACTCCACTCCTCGATCATCGGCTCCGCCACAGACTTCAGCTGCGCCATCTGCTCCGGCGTACCGATGTCGGCGGCGAGTTCGAGGCGGTGGCCGTTGGGGTCGAAGAAATATATCGACTTGAAGATGCCGTGATGCGTCGGCCCCAGCACATCTATGCCCAGCGCTTCCAGATGCGCCTTCGTCGCCATAAGCTCCTCCAGCGAGCCGATGCGGAAGGCGATATGCTGGACCCATTGCGGCGTGTTCGGGTCGCGCCCCATTTCCGGCTGCTCGGGCAGCTCGAAAAAGGCGAGCACATTGCCGTTCCCGGCATCGAGGAAAATGTGCATGTACGGATCATAAGCGCCGGTCGACGGCACATGATCCTCGGCAATCGCCAGCTGGAAATCCATGCCCAGCGTCTTGCGATAAAACTCCACCGTCTCCTTCGCATCCTTGCAGCGATAGGCGACGTGGTGAACGCCTTTGAGCTTTGGAGCAGCCATCATACCTTCTCCTCAACGTTCAGAACACCGCGTTGAATCTGGTCACGTTCCATGCTTTCGAACAAGGCCTTGAAGTTGCCTTCGCCGAAGCCGTCCTTGTAGTCGCCCTTGCGCTGGATGAATTC
>DNFL01000139.1 GCA_003486945.1 Hyphomonas sp.
CCGCTGGCTCGGCGGCACGCTGACGAACTGGGCTACCGTGTCCAACTCGATCAAGCAGCTGCGCGAACTGAACACGATGTTCGAAAGCGGCGGCGGCGCGGGCCTCACCAAGAAAGAACTTCTCGACCTCCAGCGCCGCCGTGAAAAGCTGCAGAAATCGCTTGGCGGTATCGCCGACATGGGCGGCCTGCCGGCTGCCATCATCGTAATCGATACCAACAAGGAAGCCATCGCGGTGCAGGAAGCCCGCAAGCTCGGCATCCCGGTCGTTGCTGTTCTCGACACGAACTGCGACCCGTCTGACGCCGACTTCGGCTTCCCGGGCAACGACGATGCTGCCCGCGCCATTTCGCTCTACTGCAACCTGTTCGCCGATGCGGTCCTCGATGGCCTCGCTGAGTCGACTGCCGGTCTCGGCGTTGATCTCGGCTCGCTGTCAGACATTTCCGCGGTTGCGGACTCAGACGTGCAGGCCAGCGAAGAGGCTTCGGGCAACGCCTGATATCTCGCCTCCGGGCGCAACAACTTAACTGAAGGATCAAGGCTATGGCTGAGATTACAGCAGCACATGTGAAGCAGCTGCGCGAGAAAACAGGCGCCGGCATGATGGATGCCAAGAAAGCGCTCGTTGAAAACAATGGCGACGAGGCCGCTGCCATCGAATGGCTGCGCGCAAAGGGCCTGTCGAAAGCCGCGAAAAAATCGGGCCGCGCAGCCGCTGAAGGTCTCGTGGCTGTGAAGGTTTCGGCGGACGGCAAGACCGGCGCAATCGTCGAACTGAACTCCGAAACCGACTTCGTCTCGCGCAACGATTCGTTCCAGAGCGCTCTAGCTGGCATTGCCAACGTTGCCCTGAATACCGACGGCTCGGTCGAGAAAATCCTCGCCGCACCCGCGCCGGAAGGCTCAGGCACCGTGGAAGACATGATCAAGAACATGATCGCCACCATTGGCGAGAACATGACCCTGCGCCGCGCCGGCAAAGTCACCGCGACCAAGGTTGCGACCTATGTCCATAACGCCGTCGTGCCCGGCATGGGCAAGGTCGGCGTGCTCGTCGCCCTCGACGGCTCTGGTGATCTGGAAGACACAGGCCGCAAGGTTGCGATGCACATTGCGGCAACCTCACCGGCGGCTGCCACCACGGCTGAACTCGATCCCGCTCTGATCGAATCAGAGAAGCGCGTTCTCACCGAGCAGGCTCGTGAAAGCGGCAAACCGGACGCTGTGATCGAAAAGATGATCGTTGGCCGGATGCAGAAATTCTACAAGGAAGTCGTCCTCGTCGAGCAGCCCTACATCATGGACAGCGACAAGACCGTTGGCGAATTCCTCAAGGCGCAGGGCGCGACGCTGAAGGGTTTTGTCCACTTCAAACTCGGCGAGGGCGTTGAAAAAGAAGAAACTGACTTTGCCGCAGAAGTCGCGTCTATGACAAAAGGCTCTTGATCGGGCTTGCGTTTCTCCCCGCGAGGGGCTTTGAACAATCCCGGCTGGCGGTTACGCACAGCCGGGATTTTTTTGGTCCGTACGGTACAATGAACGGTGGAATGAATGCCGGCAGAAGAGGCTGAACAGAGCGCGCTGAAGTATCGCCGGGTGCTACTCAAGCTTTCCGGCGAGGCCCTGATGGGCCCGGGACAGTTCGGGATCGATATTCCTACCTGCGAACAGTTTGCGAAAGCGATCGCCAATGCCCGCAAGGCCGGGGCCGAAATCTGCCTCGTTATTGGGGGCGGCAACATTTTCCGGGGCGTTGCCGGGGCGGCCAAGGGCATGGAACGCGCCCAGGCCGACTCGATGGGCATGCTGGCGACCGTCATGAACGCCCTTGCAATGCAGAGTGTGCTCGAAAGTATCGGCGTACCCACCCGGGTTCAGTCCGCCATCAGCATGGATGCCATTTGCGAACCCTACATTCGCCGCCGTGCCCAGCGCCACATGGAAAAAGGCCGCGTAGTGATCTTCGCCGCTGGCATCGGAAACCCGTTCTTCACGACCGACACAGGCGCTGCGCTGCGCGCCATCGAGATGGGGTGCGACGCGCTGCTCAAGGGCACCCAGGTGGATGGTGTCTATACGGCAGATCCGAAGCTTGATGCCAACGCCACGCGCTACAACGAAGTCGCGTACGATGAACTTCTCATCAAGAACCTGCGCGTCATGGATCCATCGGCCGTCAGCCTGATGCGCGACAACAATATTCCGGTTGTTGTCTTCTCCCTGAAGGAAGAAGGATCGCTGCTGAACGTCCTGTACGGACGCGGCACGTCGACAACGATCTCGAAAACGGGAGGCTAACTCAGCATGAGCTACAGCAAACAGGATATCGAACGCCGGATGGAAGGCGCGCTCGCTTCGCTGGCTTCGGAATTTGCAGGTCTGCGAACCGGTCGGGCTTCGGTGAACCTTCTCGATGCGATCCAGGTTCCGGCCTATGGCGGCGTGGTGCCACTCAATCAGGTTGCCTCGGTGACAGTCACCGACACCCGCATGCTGTCAGTCAACGTCTGGGACAAAACCGTGGTGGGGGCGACTGAGCGCGCCATCCGGGATTCTGGCCTCGGTCTGAATCCGGTCATGGACGGCCTTACGCTTCGCATCCCGATTCCGGCTCTGAACGAGGAACGCCGGGTCGAACTGACCAAGATCGCCGGCAAGTACGCCGAAGCTGCCCGTGTTGCGGTGCGCAATGTCCGCCGCGATGGCATGGACGCCCTCAAAAAGGCGGAAAAGGACGGCGAGATCAGCGAAGACCGTCACCGGTCACTGTCGGAAGAAGTTCAGAAGCTTACGGATGCCTTTGTGAAGCGCGTGGACGACGCGCTGAAGGCCAAGGAAGCGGAGATCATGCAGGTGTAATGGGCCGGGCCGGGGCAACTCCTGAACCAACGCATGGCGGCGGGGAGCCGCCAGCACCTCAGCATGTCGCCATAATCATGGACGGCAATGGCCGTTGGGCGAAAGCACGGGGACTGCCAAGAACGGCGGGTCACGAGCGCGGCGTCGAGGCGCTGCGCCGGACCGTCGAAGCGGCGGGCGATCTTGGTATTCGCTACCTGACCGTCTTTTCCTTTTCGACCGAGAACTGGCGCCGCCCGGCTGCGGAAGTGAACACGCTGTTTGGGCTGCTGAAAGCCTATGTGCAACGCGACCTCCAACGCCTCAAGAATGAAGGTGTTCGTATCCGTGTGATCGGCCAGCGCGAAGGTCTGCCGCCGGATATCGCGGACCTAGTGAACAGGGCCGAGAGCGAGACGGTCGGCAACACGAAGTTCCATCTGTCGATCGCTTTCAACTACGGCTCCCGCAACGAAATCCTTCGGGCCGCAGAAGCCTATGCCAAGGCACTGAACGACGGCACCGAGAATGGTCCGCTTACGGAGGAAGCCGTCAAAAGTTTCCTTGACACGAAAGACCTGCCGGACCCGGATCTTCTGATCCGCACCAGCGGCGAATATCGCATCAGCAATTTCCTGCTCTGGCAGGCGGCGTATGCAGAGTTGCTTTTCATGGATGTTCTCTGGCCGGACTTTGGCCGTACCCAGCTAGAGGGAGCGATTGCCAAGTTTCATGAGCGGGAGCGCCGTTTCGGCGCGGTCATCCCGGGAGCCAGCTGATGGGAGATTGGACGCCGCCCGAAAAGCGGTTCTCCGAATTGCCGCTCCGACTTCTGACCGCACTGATTCTGATCCCGTTCGCGCTGTACGCTGTCTGGATGGGGTCGTGGTGGCTCGCGGCGGGCTGCGCCGCATTCTGCGCTGTCATGATCCTCGAATGGTGCCGCATGAGCGCGACACCGAACGAGATGTTTCTCGCCCCCCTGAGCGTCCTGTTCTGTCTCAGCTTGCCGCTGGATGATTTGCGGATCACAGCATCTCTAGGCGCGGCAGCGGTTGTATTGGGCGTTCTGTCCGCACAGAGAGAACGTGAAGCAAGGATCGCGGGGGGCTTCGGTGTTGTCTACGTCTTCGCCATGGTGTCATGCCTTTACGTCCTTCGGGAAGGCCCGTGGCAGGGCAGGGACGCAGCGCTCTATCTCATGTCTTTCGTCTGGGCCTCCGACGCTGCCGCTTATTTCTTTGGCCGCCTTCTACGTGGTCCGCGACTGTTGCCGAAGGAAAGCCCGAACAAAACCTGGAGCGGTGCTATCTCCGCCGTCATCGCTTGCGCTTTGTGTGGCTACTACGCCTGGACCCTGCATGGCGGCACCGTTGTGGCCTGGGTCTTCGCCGGCATCCTCGTCTCGGTCTTCGCCCAAGCCGGAGACCTGTTCGAAAGCGGGCTCAAGCGGCGCTTCAAGGTCAAGGATTCCGGCTCCATCCTGCCGGGCCATGGCGGTCTGCTGGATCGGGTGGACGGTCTCGGGGCGGTCAGCGTCATGTTCGTGTTGCTATTTCTCAGTGTTCCCGCCGCGCCGCGCCTGCTAGGTCTCTGACCGATGAGTATCCGGCGTGTTTCCATCTACGGGTCTACCGGTTCTGTCGGCCGTTCCGCGGCGGATGTGATCCTCCACGCTCGTCAGCAAGGCATTCCGTTCGAAGTCGTCGCGCTGGCGGCCGGCAGGAATGCGGCGGCGCTAGCAGATCAGGCCCTGGAGCTGCGTCCGCAGATCGCAGTCATCGCCGACGAAACCCAGTATCCGGACCTCAAGACGCGCCTCGCAGGCTCCGGCATCGAAGCGGCTGCGGGCGCCGCCGCCATGTCCGAAGCCGCTGCCCGACCCTGCGACCGGTTCCTTGCCGCCATCGTAGGCGCTGCGGGTCTGGAATCGACGATGGCCGCTGCCAACGCCGGCAATCCTCTGGCGCTCGCAAACAAGGAAAGTCTCGTCTGTGCGGGTTCAATCCTGATGCAGGCCGCCCGGCGCTCCGGCGTATCGATCATGCCCGTGGACTCTGAACACAGCGCCATCTTCCAGTGCATCGGCGATGGCCGGTCTCTGGAAAAACTGACGCTGACAGCCTCCGGCGGACCATTCAGGGAAGCATCATTTGAAACCATGGCTCAAGCCACTCCGGCCCAGGCAGCTGCTCACCCCCGCTGGAACATGGGGCAAAAAATTTCCATCGACAGCGCAACGCTTATGAACAAGGCGCTCGAGCTGATCGAGGCGGCCATTCTGTTCGATGTGGAGGCGTCCAGAATTGATGTTCTCGTGCATCCACAGTCGATCATCCACGGCATGGCCCACTTCACGGATGGCTCAGTTCTCGCCCAGTTGGGGAATCCCGACATGCGCACACCCATCTCACTTGCGTTGGGCTGGCCGGACAGACTTGAAACCACAGTGGACCGGCTCGATCTCGGCCGGATCGGAAGGCTTGATTTCGAGGAAGTGGACACGACGCGCTTCCGCTCCATCGAACTCGCCCGGATGGCTTTCGGACTTGGCCCCGCAGGTCCCGTGATATTAAATTCTGCTAATGAATCAGTGGTTTCGGCGTTTGTCGGGGGTCAGTGCGGGTTTCTGGACATCCCCCGGGCTGTGGAAGCCGCACTAGAGCGCTTTTCATCCTCCGAATTCGCCTCTACCAAGTGCACAACGTTGGATGAAGTCGCGTTCCTGGACCGGTTTGGCCGCACGCTTGCAACGGAAGCGCTACAGGATAGCCCAGGCCGGGCGGGAGGAAGAGCAGCTTGGAAGGGGTGATAAGCCAGGGCCCACTGTTCATCGCGTGCCTCGTGCTGCTCATGGGCGTGGTGATCGTGGTTCACGAACTCGGCCACTACCTTGCCGGGCGCTGGTATGGCGTGGCCGTGGAGTCCTTTTAGATCGGAAGAG
>DNFL01000297.1 GCA_003486945.1 Hyphomonas sp.
TGTTTGTTTCAGCGTTAATCGGCGGTGGAAAAATGCCGTCCAGCATTTTGCGGCTGGAAGACGCGGCGCGTGGCGGCATTCTGGAGGTCGTCAGATGGCATCAGGAAAAGGAGCAAGACCCAATGGCAAGACGCCAACAATCCGCGCCGGAAACACCGCAGACACTCGACCTCATGACACCGGGAGAGGCAGCAGAGTTCCTGCACCTTTCGCCGATCACCTTATCGCATTATCGGTATCAGGGACGCGGGCCCGTCTACCGCAAGCATGGCTGGCGGGTGTTCTATCTGAAGGCCGATCTCCTCGCATGGTCAGAGCGCCAGAGATGGGCTTCTACGGCTGAACCGATCCGGGGACCATCGTGAAAGCCGCGCCGCTCATTCTGCTCGGGCTGGGTTTGTCGGCGTTGTTGTTCCGTGTTGTTAGCCCGTTGCCGGAACGGCTTATCTGGAACCGGACGGGGAGTGTTCCTGAAGGGCTCTACTGGCTGAGCGACGAGCCACTCACAAAGGGCGCGTGGGTCGTCGTCTCAGCCAGGAGCGCTGAAGCGCAGTGGGCTGAGCTACATGGATTTGTGGGCGAAGACTGGCCGCTTTTGAAGCGTGTGGCAGGCGTTTCCGGCGATGAAATCTGCCGGGACGGCGTTGCCGTTTTGATCAATGGAATGCCTTCTGGAGAGGCGTTGATCGAGTCTGAAATTGGCTTGCTTTTGCCGTCCTGGAGTGGCTGCCGGCGTGTCGAGGATGGCGAAATCTTCCTGCTGAACGCGCATCCAAATTCCCTGGACGGACGGTATTTCGGGATCACATACGCGCGCGATATTGAAGGATCCGCGATCCTTCTGCTTCGTGCGCCCTGATCCTCTGAATGGGAATGGCGGCATGGGGCGGCGTATTGTGGCTATGGCGGGCATGGGACGGAGAAGCGAACCCGGGAGGGCAAGATTTAAGGATGTGCGTACACGCACATCCAAGACCCTGTCTGCACATCTTTTTTCTGTATGCTCATGCCGCAATTTGAGACAGACACAGTTTGTCGACTTGCCTGAATTGTCGGGGGAACCTCTGTCATACGCGCGGCCCAGCGAGCGATGAGCGTCGAGGACGACTTCACCCCGCGGCTTGGTAGGCTCAAAGATCGCGGGCGCGGCGGGATCAAGCGTGCCGGCAGCGATGTTCGCAAGACGGCGGCGAAGCTGGGGCCGCGCAAACGCAGGACAGGGTTCAAAGGCAGCCGGATCGGGCGGGCGCGGGGCGCGGTGCCGCATGCCGTCCGGAGCCGGCGGGGACTGACTGCCCGCGAGATGCGGCGAGTGACCGTCAAGGTTCATATTGCGCGCGTGAAGTCGGGCGCCGGTTCAGGGGCTCTTGCAGCGCACCTTCGCTACGTGCAGCGCGACGGCGTCGAGCGAGATGGCAGCGGCGGGGTGCTGTATGACCGCGAGGCAGACGCCGCCGATGGGCGCGCGTTCCTGGAGCGCTGCGAGGGCGACAGACATCAGTTCCGGATCATCGTCTCAGCCGAAGATGCCGTCGAGCTCGGAGACCTGAGATTCCATACCCGCCGGCTGATGGCAGAAATGGAACGCGATGTCGGGACGAGGCTCGACTGGGTCGCCGTCGATCATCACAATACTGGCCACCCGCATACGCACATCATCATCCGGGGCAGGGACGAAATGGGCCGCGACCTGGTCATCACGCCGAACTACCTGATGAAAGGCCTGCGCGGCCGGGCGAGCCAGCTGATCACCGATGAACTCGGGCCCCGGCGCGAACTCGACATAATGCGTGCCGATCAGCGAGAGATCACGGCTGACCGGTATACCGGTGTAGACCGGAGGCTTGCCGGACTGGCGAAGGAAGGGGCCGTCAGCATCGAGCCGGCGAATACCGAGCCCCGCCGGTTTGAACGGGCCGCCCTGTTGCAGCGGCTTCGCCATCTGGAAGGGCTGCATCTTGCGGAGCGCGTCAGTGTGTCGGAGTGGCAGCTCAGGGAGGGCTGGGAGACGACGCTCAAGTCGCTCGGGCGGCGCGGCGATATCATCCGCTCCCTCTCAGCGGGCATCGGACCTGAACATGCGCACCGGGCCATACGGTTTGTGGAGGATGCGGGTCAGCTAGAGCGGCCCTTCACCGGGGTGGTGATTTCCCAGGGACCGGAAGACGAACTCCGCGATACGCGGTTCCTGCTGGTCGAGGACCTCAGCGGTGAGGTCTGGCACGTACCGGCGCGCGGCCTCGAACCCGGGGACTTGCCGCCGCGCGGATCGATCGTGGAGATCGCCGCGAGGGCTGCTTCGCCAAGACAGGCGGATCAGACCATTGCCCGCATCGCAGCAGAGACGGGCGGGGTCTATTCTGATGCGTTCCATGGGGCGCTCGATCCCTTAGCGACTGCCGACTACCGGCTCGCACACAAGCGGCGGCTGGAAGCGCTGCGGAGACAAGGGCTCGTCGAGCGGGGGGCGGACGGAAGCTGGGCCATTCCGCCGGACTATCTCGAACGTGCCGCCGCGCATGAGGCAGCGCGAGGCGGGCTTATCTCGATCCGGGTGCGCAGCTGGATGGCGCTGGAAGCGCAGGTCTCAGCCCGCGCAGAGACCTGGCTCGACGGACCGGAGGTGCATGGGGAAGCGGTTCGGTCTGAGAAGATGGCTTCGGCAGTTCATCGCCGGCTTGCGTTCCTGCGGGAGCAGGGCCTGCTTACGGAGGACCAGACGGTTCTGCCGAAAGAGGCAAGAACGGCGCTGCGTGCAGCAGAGCTTTCGAGGACCGCAAGCATCGAGGCGGTAAAGTCAGGCCGGACGTTCACCAAGCCCGACGGAGCGCTCTTTGAAGGACGGTACGAGCGCAGCTTCAATCTTGCCCAGGGGCGCATCGCGCTGATCGGTACCGACAAGGCATTTACGCTGGTGCCCTGGCGGCGGGAAATGGAGAGGCTGCGCGGGCAGTCCCTGGTCATCGAGACCAAGGGTGCCAGGATGGGCTGGACATTCCCGGGCGGGCGGACCCACGGCCTTGGGCGCTAGCCTGAAGCCAAATGCTCGCCGCGATATGCCGCCATTCACACTGGTCAGGGACAAGGGTGGAAACGAAGCTGGGCGCGTTTTGGCGTCGGAGGTTCGTGCCCCTTGTCCCCTTCAAAAATCCTGATCGGCCAGTTCGTCATTGTGCTGTCGATCATCATCGCAGCGACGTGGTTTGCGACGGCGTGGGCCGCCGCGGAGCTCGGCTACCAACCCGCACTGGGTCGGCCCTGGTTCACCGCGGGCGATCTGCCGGTCTACTATCCGTGGCGGCTTTACCAGTGGTGGTACGCCTACGAAGCCTACGCGCCGGACGTGTTTGCGAAGGCGGGCGCGATTGCGGCGAGCGGCGGCCTCATCGGGATTCTCGCGGCTGTGCTCGGCTCGCTCTGGCGCGCGCGTTGGGAGAGGCATGTCACGACCTATGGCTCTGCCCGCTGGGCCGTCCGACGCGACCTTGTCTGGGCAAAGCTTCTCGGCAATGACGGCGTATTCCTCGGCGCCTGGAAGGGCGACTACCTTCGCCATGCCGGCCCTGAACATGTTCTGGCCTTTGCGCCAACCCGGTCCGGCAAGGGTGTAGGGCTCGTCATCCCGACGCTCCTCTCCTGGACTGGCAGCTGCGTGGTACATGACATCAAGGGTGAGAACTGGCAGCTCACCTCTGGATGGCGGTCGAAACTCGGCCCCTGCATCCGGTTTGATCCGACAGACAGGACGAGTCCGCGCTACAATCCCCTGCTGGAAGTGCGCAAAGGCGACTTCGAGGTCCGGGATGTGCAGAACATTGCCGACATCCTCGTCGATCCAGAAGGCAGCGCTGAGCGACGTGATCATTGGGACAAGACGGGTTATGCGCTCCTAGTCGCCGTCATCTTGCACGTGCTGTACGCCGAAGAGGACAAGTCGCTCGCTGGCTGCGCGCGGTTCCTCGCCCATCCCGAGCGCAGCCTGTTCCAGACGATCGAGCGAATGCGCACCACGCATCATCTCATAGGCCCTGACGGCAAGGGCCGCGTTCATCCGAAAGTCGCAGAAGGCGCTCGCGCGATGCTGAGCAAGTCGGAGAATGAGCGTTCCGGCGTCCTCTCGACCACGCTGACCCTGCTCGAAGTCTATACCGATCCCGTGATCGCACACCTGACCTCGGCGAGCGACTGGGGCGTGATGGATCTGGTGTCGGATGACAGGCCTGTGTCTCTCTACCTCGTTGTTCCGCCGTCGGACATTTCTAGGACGCGGCCCCTGATGCGCCTGATACTGAACCAGATCGGCCGGCGGCTGACCGAGGAACTGCCGGGTCCATCGAGACGGAAACTCTTGCTGATGCTCGATGAGTTTCCGG
>DNFL01000329.1 GCA_003486945.1 Hyphomonas sp.
ACAAGGGCGCTGAGTTCGATATCCGATATCTGCCTGAACAGCTTGAAGGACTGACGCTTCAGGGTGGCCTCGTCTATGCGGAAACTCAGTATGACGATTTCGAAGCGGTAGACTTTTTTGCCCCGCCGCGTCTGCCGGGAAGCACGATTTCGTTCGCGCCCCGCTGGTCCGGAACGTTGGCCGCAACTTATGAGACCCCGTTTATCAGCAACTGGGACGCTCGATTCAACGTGTCGAGCCGTTTCACTTCACGGTATAATACAGGGTCGAACCTCGATCCGCTCAAGGAAGTTGACGATTTGGTTGTGGTCAATGCGAGGATGGCATTCTATAGTGACAATTCACCGTTTGAGTTGGAGGTTTGGGCGCAGAACCTGTTTGACGAGGACTATTACGAGTTGGCTTTCGATACGCCCCTCCAGGGCAATGCTGCCACTCAAACAGCGCCTGGAACAGCTGTTGGTGCTTTCCTATCGCAACCCCTGACCTTTGGCGCAACCGCGCGTGTTCGGTTTTAGCGCATTTTCTGGCATTGTGAGCTTAAGTTGACTTGAGGAGGCCAAGTATAAGGGCCAATATTTTTGGAGTGTGGGAACGCGAACCTAGAGCCGTTGCTTGCGGAGTAGTTGCTGTATGTTGCAGCGCTCCGCAAGCTATTGCCCCAGATGTTATTGGGCCAGCGTCGTGCGCCCTCGGCACGAGATGGACCTGCGCTGACCTGATCATTGAATTTGCGTCCTGAGGAGATCGGCGGCTCGGCTGTTTGACGCTTGCCGGTCGGTGGGTTAGCGACGTTACGTCTGAAGTGCTAACGTCATCAACTGCCTCTAACTTGCTTAGATCTTCCAGGTTTTGATTATTGGATTTGAAGCATCGCGCTTTCATTTGGATGCATAGCCCGCCGCTTTGAAGAAGTTCCAGCACTCAGTTGGTGTGGATAGCTTGTACATATTGCCGATTGCGTCGTTGAGATCCTTGAAGGTTCGGGCGGCGCCAGAGCACGGATGTAAGCGTCCGGCCAACGACGCGGTCAGCTACGATTGGCTTTGTGGATGTCGATGAGTTTTCTGAGGTTCTCGGCACCGAACGCGGAGAACGCAACCGTTCCGTCTTCGCCGAGTGGCTGGCCGTAGACCCGGATGGCACCGTCTTCGGGTTCCATTTCGTCGATGCTGTCGAACAACCAGTCTTCATCTTCGCCCAGTTCGGCGGCGACATGGGCAAGTGTCCAGATGGACGAGATCTTGTTCAGATGCATGCACCAACCTCCTCGACTCGTGTCCAGTTCCACGGCAGGAGATCGCTGAGGCGCGCTGCGGGGTGGGATGCGATGCTCGGGCGAGAACGTCGGCGAGCCAGGCCTGCGGATCGACATCGTTGAGCTTGGCCGTCTGCAGGAGGGTATCGACCGGCTCAGCCGGCGGTCAGGCCGGGATCTGTGGCGGCTTGATAATCTTGCGCAGGATGGGAACGATTGTGTCCATCATTGCGCCGCGTTCCTGTTCGGGATGACGCACGGCTCTGGTATGCAGGCCCCCGAAGATCGTAAACAGCAATTCGGTCTTCACTTCAGGACTGTCTACACCGAACCGGGTCAGCATGGAGCAAAATCGCACCCGCATGTTGAGATCATGTTCATGTAGAATCTGCGCGACCTTTGGATTGCGCTGCGCCTCTGCGAGGGTTTCAAAGCTGAGAACCGTCCTGAATATCTCGGTCTCATACAGGATGTGCTCCGAAACTTTCTGGAGCAGCGCATCCGCAAGCTCGCCTGGCGTCGCCGTCTCCAGTTCGATCAGCCTGGCCATCTGGCGATCCAGCTCCCGGCGGATGACTGCCTCGATCAGGGCCTCCTTGTTCTCCACGTAATGGTAGAGATGTCCTACGCTCATCTCGCAGGACTGCGCGATTTTTGAAATGCCCGCGCCGTGGAAGCCGCTGGCCGCGAAGCATTGTTCTGCGGCAATCAGGATCTGTTCCCAACGCTCTGCGCGCTTCTTGCCCGGCTTCATCGTGGCTTCTTCGTCCGTACTATTCATTCTTGACCTTCCCTATTGACATTGTGCGTTGCAGCAATAGATAGAGCGTTCATTCTATATTTGCAAGCCGGTTCCTCCGGCAAACCTTACAGGACCGTAATATGAACCGGCTGAACAGTCTTCAATGGGCTCTGGCAAGTGCATCCGCCCTTGTTCTGGCGGCCTGCTCGCCCGCCACTGCGGCGCAATCTGGGGCCCCGCAAGGGCCGCCGTCCGTCCAGACCCTGACAGTCCAGCTCACGACGGTCCCGAATGCGATCGATCTGTCGGGCCGGGCGCGGGCCTTCGCCGAGGCCGAAATCCGGCCGCAGGTGACCGGCATCGTCGCCGAGCGCCTCTTCACGGAGGGCGAGGCCGTGAAGAAAGGGCGGGCGCTCTACCGGCTGGATGCCTTGGAATACGCCTCGGCCGTGGAAAGCGCCAAAGCCTCGCTGATGCGGGCCGAGGCCGCGGCCGGTTCAGCCCGCACCACGGCAGCGCGCTATGAGCGCCTCGCGGCGATCAATGCGGTCAGCCAGCAGGAGTACGAACAGGCCAACGCCGAAGCCAAGCAGGCCGAAGCCGACATCGCGCTGCAGCGCGCCCAGCTCAACCGCGCCCAGATCGATCTTGGCCGCACACGCATCACCGCGCCGATCTCGGGCCAGATCGGACGGTCGGATGTAACCGCCGGCGCGCTGGTGACCCAGAACCAGGCAAATGCTATGGCGACCGTCGTGCAACTCGACCCGATCAACATTGACCTGACCGCATCGGCTGTCCGCCTGCTGAGCATCCGCCAGCAGATCGCCTCGGGCAAGATCGCCACCGTGGACGGCACCATTCCGGTGACCGTCCTGTTCGAAGACGGCACCGCCTACGCGCATCCCGGCCGGTTGGAATTCAGCGAAGTGAGTGTCGACGAAGCCGCCGGCACAGTGGCCGTGCGCGTTGTTGTTCCGAACCCGGACGGCTTGCTGTTGCCGGGCATGTTCCTGCGCGCAAGTTTCTCGGCGGGCGCCTTTGAGAACGTCGTGACGGTGCCGCAATCGCTGGTATCGCGCACGGCAAAGGGCGAGCCGAGCGTGCTGGTTGTCGCAGATGACAACACAGTGGAACGCCGCGTTGTGACCGTGGACGGCCAGTCCGGCAATGCCTGGATCGTGTCGAGCGGGCTCGCCGCCGGCGACAAGCTCATCACATCCAATCTCCAATCCATCGAAACCGGCATGACCGTCACTACGGTTCCGGCCAGTGAAAGCGCCGAAGGGACACCTGCCAATGCGGGCGCCCGCGGCGGAATCCAATAGGAACCGGTAACCCCTGATGGCCAGATTCTTCATTGATCGCCCCGTCTTTGCCTGGGTGATTGCGATCATCATCATGCTCGTCGGCGCCCTCGCGCTTCGCAGTTTGCCCGTTTCTCAGTACCCGGACGTTGCGCCGCCAACGATCAGCATCAACGCCAGCTATCCCGGTGCCTCTGCCAAGGCAGTGGAAGATTCCGTCACGCAGGTCATCGAGCAGCAGCTCACCGGCCTCGACGGGCTGGATTATGTCTCCTCGACGTCCAGCTCGGACGGGTCCAGCAGCATCACCCTGACCTTCCGGCCGGGGACGAACCCGGACGTTGCCCAGGTTCAGGTTCAGAACAAACTCTCGCTCGCGACGCCGTTCCTTCCAACTGACGTCCAGCGCCAGGGCGTTACGGTCAGCAAGGCTGGCACCGGATATCTGCTCATCACGGCGCTCTATTCTCCGAACGGGACGTTGGATCAGACCGACATCGGCGACTATATCAGATCCAACATCTATGATGTTGTCAGCCGTACCGAAGGCGTCGGCAGTGTTAGAGCGTTCGGGTCGCAATATGCGATGCGGGTCTGGCTTGATCCGAAAAAGCTGGTCCAGTTCCGGCTCACGCCGAATGATGTGGTCCAGGCAATCCGTGCACAGAATTCGCAGGTCACAGCCGGCGCGCTTGGCGGGACGCCATCAGTGGAAGGTCAGGAAATCAACCTGACCATCACGCTCCAGTCCCTACTTTCGACGCCGGAGGATTTCGAGCAGCTGCTGATCAGCACCACGGCCGAAGGCGGCTCGGTCCGCCTGTCGGACGTGGGCCGCGTCGAGATGGGCGCTGAAAACTACGCGTTCAATTCCAAGTTCAACGGCATGAATGCCTCCGGCTTTGCCGTCTCGCTCGCGACGGGCGCCAATGCGCTGGATACGGCAGAGCGCGTAAAGGCTGAAGTGGAGCGGCTGTCGCAGCAGTTTCCCGATGACCTAGAATACGCCTTTCCGATTGATGCAACCCCGTTCATCAAGACATCGATTGAATCAGTCGAGCACACGCTGATTGAGGCCATCGTCCTCGTTTTCATCGTGATCTTCATTTTCCTGCAGAACCTGCGCGCCGCAGTCATTCCGATGATTGCTGTGCCGATCGTGTTGCTGGGCACATTCGGCGTCTTGCTTCTGTTCGGCATGTCCATCAACACGCTGACCATGTTCGCGATGGTGCTCGCGATCGGCCTTCTGGTCGACGATGCGATCGTCGTGGTCGAGAATGTGGAGCGTTTGATCAAAGAGGAAGGCCTCTCGCCACGCGATGCCACCATCAAGTCCATGCAGCAGATCACCGGCGCGCTGGTTGGCATCGCCGTCGTCCTGTCGGCGGTGTTCATCCCGATGGCCTTCTTCCCGGGCTCGGCCGGTGTCATCTACCGCCAGTTCTCGGTCACCATCGTCTCCGCGATGGCCCTCTCCGTGCTGGTTGCGATCGTCCTGTCGCCGACCCTGTGCGCCGCGCTTCTGAAACCCTCTCACGGCGCGAGCACCAGTCATGGTATGCTCGGCGCCCCGGCCCGCATCTTCAATCACGGCTTCGACCGGATGGTCGTCGGCTATGAGAACACCGTCGCGCGGATCCTGCGCCGCAAGTGGATCATGATGGTTGTGGCAGGGCTGATCGTTCTGGTGACTGCATTCGGCTTCACGCGGCTTCCGGGCTCGTTCCTGCCGGATGAGGATCAGGGCAACTATTTCACGCTCGTCCAGCTGCCGGAGAATGCCAGCCTCGAGAGAACCTCGGCTGTGATGAACGACGTCGTCACCTATTATCAGACGAGTGAAGCGGACAATGTACAGGGCATCTTCTCGCTCGCCGGCTTCAGCTTCGCCGGGCAGGGGCAGAATAACGGCATCGTGTTCGCCTCGCTCAAGGATTGGTCCGAGCGTCCCGGGCAGGAAAACTCTGTTTCCGCCATAACCAACCGTGCCTTCGGCGCCTTCAGCCAGAACCCGGACGCCCGGATCTTCGCAATCGCGCCGCCGCCCATCCGCGAACTTGGCAACGCCAACGGCTTCGACATGTACATCCAGAACACGTCCGGCCTCTCGCAGGAAGAGTTCATCGCGGCGCGCAACGCGGCGCTTGGCATGGCATCACAGAACCCTGCGCTCACCGGCGTGCGCCCGAACGGTCTGGAAGATGGCCCGCAATTCCGGATCAAACTCGACTATCAGAAAGCCCAGGCCCTTGGCGTGTCCACCTCGGATGCGACCAGCCTGCTCTCGGTCGCATTCGGCGGCACCTATGTGAACGACTTCATCGACCGTGGGCGGATCAAGCGCGTTTACGTGCAAGGGGAAGCTGGCAGCCGGATGCAGCCGGATGATATCTCCGACTGGCAGGTGCGCAACGATCAGGGCGGCATGACCCCTCTGGAAGAGATCACCAACACGTCCTGGGAATTCGGATCGCCGCAGCTGCAGCGCTTCAACGGGATTCCGGCGCTCAACATTCAGGGCAACGCGGCGCCTGGCCAGAGTTCCGGTGTCGCGATGGCGGAAATGGAGAACATCATCGAGGCTCTGCCGCAGGGCTTGTCTTACGAATGGAGCGGGCTTAGTCGGCAGGAGCGCAGCTCGGGCAACCTCGCGCCGGTGCTCTACACCATCTCGATCCTGTTCGTATTCCTGTGTCTCGCCGCCCTTTATGAAAGCTGGACCATTCCGGTGGCCGTGCTCCTGATTGCACCGCTTGGCATCGCCGGCGCGGTCGTCGCCGCACATTTCCGCGGACTGTCCAACGACATCTTCTTCCAGGTCGGCCTGCTGACGACGGTGGGGCTGGCTTCCAAGAACGCCATCCTGATCGTCGAGTTCGCAAAGCTGCTGGAGAAGCAGGGAAAGGACCTGATCACGGCGACGATGGAGGCCGTCCGGCAGCGCATCCGGCCCATCCTGATGACCTCTCTCGCTTTCGGGTTCGGCGTGCTTCCGCTGGCACTGAGTTCCGGCGCCGGCGCCAGCGGCCGCATCGCGATCGGCACGATCGTCCTCGGCGGCGTCGGCTCTGCCATGCTGTTCAGCCTCTTGTTTTCACCCCTGTTCTACATGGTCGTCCGTAAGCTGACGACCCGCAAACCCAAGACCCTTGTTCCTGCCGGAGATCCCGTAGAATGAAGACGATGAGAACGGCAGTCCTCTCAGTCAGCGTCCTTGCGCTTGCGGGTTGCGTCAACCTTGCGCCGGACTATAAGCGCGGCGCGCCGTCAATGCCTGCCCAGTTGCCGGTTGATCCGGCAGCCAGCAGTGGAAGCGCGGCGCTTCACTGGGAAGATATTGTCGTGGCGGCTCCGCTGCGCGAACTGATTGCGGTCGCCCTGATCGAGAACCGCGACCTGCAAGTCGTCGCCGCCAATGTCCGCGTCGCCCGCGCAAAACTCGGATTGGCGCGGTCCGGCCTGTTTCCGCGCTTCGGGGCAGACGCATCCGTGGAGGAAGGCGGCACATTCGAAAGCTCAGCGTCCCCGCCCCAATCCTTCTCGGACAACGCGTCCGCGGGTCTGAGCGTCACAGCATGGGAACTCGATTTCTTCGGCCGCATTGCCAACAACCAGGCTGCAGCACGTGAATCCTATTTCGCCAGCGAAGAAGGCCAACGCGCGGCGCGCATCGCTCTGGTGGCCTCCATCTGCGAAGCCTGGCTGCAGCTCGCGGCCGACAAGGAATTGCTTGCCCTCGCCGAAGAAACGGTCCGTAGCCAGAGCGAAAGTTTCGATCTTACCCGCGAACTTCTCGATGCCGGCGCAGCAAACGAACTCGACGTCCGGCGAGCGTCCGCATCCGTGCAGACCGCCCGCGCGCAGGCGGCGCAGTTTGAGGCGCGGGTGCGGCAGGACCTGAACCTTCTGCGCTTCCTCGCCGGCGCTGACTTGCCTGAAGGCATCGCCGGCTCCGCCGTGCTCTCGCCTACACCGCTGGTCTCGAAAATTCCCGTCGGCGCGTCGTCCGAAATCCTGCTCGCGCGCCCGGACCTGATGGCCGCCGAGCGCCAGTTGCGCGCGGCGAACGCGAGTATCGGCGCCGCACGCGCGGCTTACTTCCCGTCGATTTCGCTGATTGGCAGCGCTGGCTATGTCAGCGCAGACCTCTCGGGTCTTGTCGGCGGCGACGGGACTGGGGGGTGGCGATTTGGTCCAAGCCTCAGCCTGCCGATTTTCGATGGCGGCGCGCGGCGGAGCAACCTCGCTTCCACCCTCGCTGCCCGCGATGCGGCGCTCGCGAGCTATGAGCGTTCCATCCAGTCTGCCTTCCGCGAAACGGCGGACGCCCTCGCCGTCGCGGCAACAATCGACGCGCGCCTCTCCGCGCTTCAACAACTTGCTGAAGATACGGATATCACGCTGTCTCTTTCAGAAGAGCGTTTTAAGGCAGGTATCGACGACTATCTCGCAGTGCTGGATGCGCAGCGCGAATATTATTCCGGGCGTCAGCAACTGATTGCTGCGCAGCTTGACCGAGGACGGAATACGGTCGCCCTTTTCCGGGCGCTTGGAAACTGGAGTGATACATCCCAAGCGCCTGAAGCCCCGTGATTCTGAGATCGGCAGCCGGGAAAAACGCTGATGCTCAGGCGTCTTCCCGAAGCCGCCTGACAGGTCTCAAGTTTAGGTGATCCTAGCGGAAGCAGGACTTGAGACAGCCGGACAGGGTCATTAATGTCGGACACTGGCCAAAAACCCGTTTGACCACTCCAAGACCTCACCATGGATCATTTAGCTTGGCGTGCTGATGCATGTCCGATTTCCGCTTTACCTCCGCAATGAACAAGATGTTCTGTATGGAAGCGGTACTGATGAGTGCCGCGAAAGTGATCGTCTTTGGGGCGATCGCTTCGTGGCGTACTTTGCGAGTAATATCCGTAAGCAGAGATCAGAAGCTATGCGTAGGATCCTTGGCAATGTTAGCTTGACTTGACCTGAGGAGGCTGGATGTAAGGGCCAATCTCTTTGGGGGCGGCGGGAACGCGAAGCTTAAGCTGTTGTTTTAGAAGTGGGTGCTGGACGTCGCAGCGCTCCGCAAGCTATTGTCAAAGATGTGGGGGTGGCCAGCTTTGGCGCGCTCCGCAGGCTTCAGACGGATCTCGGGTGCGTGCAACAAATCGTTCATCCGGACGGCATCAGAGCCCCGCTGATGAGGACTTCAGATTGTCTTTAATAGTCGAAAGCAAAGTCGCTGCAGCAGCGAGGTCTTGGCTCAAAACAGAGTCGAAGGCTTGAGATGCAACACGCTCGGCCGACCGCGCAAATTCATCTGCCTGTTGGATAGCCAATCGAGTCGGGACAATCCGCCAGACCCGACGGTCACGGGAATCTCGCTCACGTGAGACATAGCCTGAGCTTGCGAGATGATCGATCAGCGCGCCGACAGATGGACGCGCAATATCAAGCGCTTCCGCAAGCTTGGTCTGGGTCGGGCCTTCCAGTTTGATCACATATACAAGCACATGCCACTGTGACCGTGTCAGGCCAATGGCTTCCATTTCCCGATCGAACGCCCGGCGCAATAGGCGGGTGACCTCACCAAGAAGGAAGCTGAAATCAATTCTTGGGTCTCCCTTAAGGTGGAACGCGCGCGACCGCGCAGGCAACTCCATAGCTTTCTCCATTTACAAAGTTTGTAAGCTAACTTAATAAAAGTATCCTTACAAGTCGCCAAAGCGGATGGGTATTTTGAGCAGTCGTGACGGGTATCTTCATGCACAAGGGTTGAAACTGGCGCTCAGTTCTTTCGGCGATCCTGCCGCCCCGCCGGTAATCTTTGCCCATGGCGGGGGGCAAACCCGCCACGCCTGGAGCGGCGCCGCGAAAGCGGTGGCATTTGAAGGGTATCGCTCAATTGCCTTGGATCTTCGCGGACATGGTGAAAGCGACTGGGCTCCAGACGGTGATTACTCTCTCGAAGCTATCGCGCGAGACCTTGTTGAGGTTGGTGAACGTGTAGCGGGTGGAGGGCCGCGCCCACATATAGTCGGTGCTTCGCTTGGAGGACTCGCAGCCATAGTTGCCGCAGGCATGCTGTCACGCGATGCATTTGAATCGGTGACACTTGTCGACATCACGCCGAACATGGACGCTGCCGGTGTCACCAAAGTTGTCGGCTTCATGGGCGCGCATGTTCAGGAAGGCTTTGCCTCGCTGGAACAGGCCGCAGATGTGATTGCCAGCTATCTGCCACATCGCCCGCGGCCGAAAGACCTTGAGGGGCTGCGCAAGAACCTTCGGCAGGGCGAAGATGGGCGTTGGCGATGGCACTGGGACCCTGCCTTTATCACCGGCGTCATGCGCCGCTCCGGAGTTGCTCATACAGGTGATCTGGAGCAAGCTGTTCGGGACATCCGCGTACCGCTTCATCTCATCCGTGGACGTATGAGCGAGCTGGTTTCAGAAGACTCCGTCACGGCGTTTCGATCCCTCGCGCCGCAGGCGCATTTCACCGACGTTGCTGGCGCAAGACATATGGTGGCGGGAGATCGCAACGATGTGTTTATCGAAGCGGTTGTATCCTTTCTTCGGCCGATCCGAGAGCAGACCCTTGCATGAGTGGCCCCATGCTCAATCTTGATCAGTTACAGGCCGCACTCGATGCGGCCCCCTTCCATCGGTGGCTGGGGTTGAGGGCGATCAGCACAGACAGTGACAAGCTGCTGCTGGAAATGCCATGGCGAGAGGAAGTGGTTTCCAATCCGCGAATACAGTCTGCCCATGGCGGTGTAATTGCGGCGCTGATTGATCTTACAGGATTTTATGCCCTGCTCGCCTCGGGTAACATGCCTGCCGCGACGGCGGACTTGCGGGTCGATTATCACAAACCGGCCACGCCAGGAACGCTGAGTGTAACGGGAAGAATTGTCCGTCTTGGGGCAACTCTCTCTGTCGCCGAAGCCACTGTAATGAACGCCGACGGAGCCCTGCTTTCGAGCGGACGCGGCGCCTACCTGATGCCGGGGCGTTCATGAGGATTTGTGCGACGCTTTCACTCTGTGCGGTATTCGTTCTGATCTCTGGATGCCGGGACGCAGAGCCTGAAGGGCAAGCCGCCCCTGCGGCGGCCGGCGTTACGGCTGAAGCCGAGACCCGGGTTGTCCAGGTTGAAACGGTTTCCGCAGAAACGGTCATGCGGGACGACTATTTGATTGCATCCGGGACCATTGCCGCCAAGCAAACCAGCAATATTGGCGCGTTGGCGGAGGGGGTCGTTGAACAGATTTTCGTCCGGGTGGGTGACAGGGTTCGTAAGGGCGATCCGCTCTTTAGAACCCGGCAGGTCGATTATCAGCGCAGCCTCGTCGAAGCCGAAGCAATGCGGGACGTTGCCCTGGCCGAAGTTACACGCTCACAGACACTCGTGGATCGCTACACGCCACTGGAAACCAAAGGCGTCGTCTCGGGTGTGGTCTTTGACAATGCCAAAACCGCCCTTGAGGTTGCTGGCGCCAACTTGCGACTCAGGGAGACAGAAGTGGAAACAGCCAAGCAGGCGCTGTGGGATACAACAGTCCGCGCGCCATTCGATGGCGCTATCACAGCTCGCTATATCGATGAGGGCGTGTTCATGGCCAACCGCTTCTCCGGAATGGGCAACTCCGCCGTTGTTCAGGTTCAGGAGTGCGGAATTGCTGCGGCGATCTTGTTTGCGCCTGAGTCCGAGCTCGCGCGTTTGCGGCTCGACTTGAAAGGTCATCTCTACGTCGATGGCCGGAGTGATCCGATAGAATCACAGATCCTCATCTTGAACGACCGCGTTGACCCGACTTCAAGGATGGTGGAATTTCGAATGGCATTTACGAACCCCGATTGCGCTGTCAAAGCCGGGCAGTCGGTCCGCGCAGAGGTCGAAGTTGATCCCCGGTCTGCCACCGTCCTGCCGCGCAGAGCAATTCAAGGTACGGGCGAAGATCGCTACGTCTATCTGGTAACGAACGCGCAAGCTAAGCGACGTCCCGTGAAAGTTTCAGACATTGATGCTGATCGTGTAGAGATCCTTGACGGGTTGATGAGTGGAGAAACAGTCGTCCTGACAGCCTCGGAGCCGCTGTATGACGGCGCCAGGATTGAGCCCACACCTTCATGATGTCGCTCGTCGATATTTCGATTCGCCGCGCCGTATTCGCCGTGATGCTCATCGCATCGTTGGTAGGCCTCGGTTTTATGTCGATGGGGCGCTTGGGTGTCGACTTATTTCCCGATGTTGAATTTCCCTATGTCAATGTGACGGCGACGCTGGACGGGGCCTCTGCGGAAACCATGGAGTCGGAAGTCACCGACATCCTCGAAGAGTACATCAACACGATCGACGGAATTGAAACGCTGCAATCCTTTTCCAGTGAAGGGCGCGCGCAAATTCTGATCGAGTTCAATCTGAGTTCCAATGCCCGCGAGAAGGTCCAGGATGTTCGGGACAAGGTGCAAGTCGCCTTGGCAGAATTGCCTCCGGATATGGATCCGCCCATCGTGGACAAGGTCGATCCGGACGCGGCGCCGATCATCTCCGTCATGATCGCTGGCGATCTGCCTATCGCCGAGTTGACGGCGTTCGCCGATGATGTGGCCAAGGAACGTCTTCAACGCCTCGACGGTGTCGGCGCCGTGAAATTGGTCGGGGGTCGTGAGCGCGCGGTGCGCATCTGGCTCGACAATGAACGGCTGCGGGCGTTTGGCGTCACGGCGGATGATGTACGACGGGCGATCCAGAGCGAGCATGCAGAGCTTCCTGGCGGGCGGCTGGAAACGGCTGCCCGCACGCTGGAGTTTGGTGTCAAAACTGTCGCTGAAGTTACCCGTGCGAATGGCTTTTCTGACTTGCCAGTCGCCTATCGGGAAAATGGCGTCACAATCCGAATTTCTGATGTTGCCCGCGTGGAGGACGGCCTGGAGGATGAGCGCTCAGCGGCATTCTTGAATGGCAGACGAGGCATCTCGCTCGATATCAGGAAACAATCAGGTCAGAATACTGTGGAGGTCGCGCACCAGGTCAAAGCCGCCACAGAAGGCTTGCGCGCGCTTGCGCCCGCCGGGGTGACTATTGTTGCGACCAGAGATGTGTCGAAATTCATCGAGAGCTCGATCGAGGACGTCACCCATGACGTCGTGATTGCAATAGGGCTTGTCGTTGCAGTGACCTTTGTTTTCCTCCTGAATTTCAGAGCGACGATCATCGTGGCCCTGGCGATCCCGACATCCCTTGTGGCCACTTTTTTTGGCTTTTACCTCCTGGGGTTCTCAATCAACGTCCTGACCCTGCTTGCGCTCACCGTTGCCATCGGACTGCTCGTAGACGACGCTATCGTCGTTATTGAAGCGATCATGAAAGAGCTGGAAGAGGGGAAGCCACCGCTTGAGGCCGCGCTGGACGGTACGCGTAAAGTGGGACTTGCCGTGGTTGCAGGCACAGCAGCCACGCTTGCTGTTTTTGTTCCGATTGCCTTCATGGATGGCATCGTAGGACGCTTCTTCTACCAGTACGGTCTGACGATCGTATTTTCGGTGTCTGTTTCTTTGCTCGTTGCTTTGACACTCACGCCGATGCTTGCATCGCGCATCCTCACATCCAGTGGCGTTTCACCCGTCTTTCGGCCGCTCGAAGCGTTCTGGGACTCAACTGACCGCGCCTATGCAGGTCTCGTAAAGCTGGCCGTTCGATTTCGCATTGTTGTGATTATCATTGCGTTTGCGTCGGTTGTTGCCGGTGCGTGGTATGCTGCTCGCGTTCCTTCCGGGTTTACGTCGCGCGCCGACAGGAGCGAGTTTCAGGGTTCGATCGAGCTACCGCTTGGCACTGGCGTTGTTTCTGCGCTCGACGCCGCGCAAAAAATAGATGCTGAACTCCGCAAGATCGAGCACGTTGAAGAAGTGTTCGTCTCCATTGGGGCCGGCGCGCAAGCCGAGGCCCGTGTCATCGATCTATACGCTTCCTTGACACCGAAACAGGAGCGCCAAACGGGCCAGTTTGAAATCATGGACCAAGCGCGGAAGGCCATCCGCATCGCATCCCCTGAGGCGGTCAAGATATCCGTCCTTGAAGTTCCGTGGGTCAGCGGGACGACCTCCGGTAGCTCGGACATCGACTTGTTGTTAAAGGGGTCTGACCTCAACTCCCTTGCGCAATATGGCGATCATCTCGTGCGTGAGATGCGTGCCCGACCTGATTTTTCTGATGTCAGAACCAGCTTCGAAAGCGGTCGACCGGAAGCACAGATCCTGTTTGACCGAACGCGGGCTGGGGATCAGGGCGTTTCCGCTCGTGCCTTGGCGGACACAGCCCGGATTGCCTTGGGCGGACTCGATGCAGGCACCTTTGAAGAGGGCGGAAAACGATATGATGTGCGCCTGCGTCTGGAGGAAGACCAGAGGGAAAGCGTGCGGGATTTTGATCGCATACAAGTGCGCGGTGCAGACGGGCGACTGGTAGATATTGGAGCGGTTTCACGTGTTGAGTTCGCTTCCGGCCCATCGAAAATCGATCGATCAGACCGCGCCAGGAAGATCTCGGTGCTTGCCAGTTCTGCAACCGGTGTTTCCCTTGGTGAGGCGACAAGCACCTTAATCGAGGTGCTTGAAGCCAACCCTCCGCCGGCAGGCATCACTTACTCGGTCGGCGGCATGTCGGAACGCATGCAGGAGACCGCCGGCGCGATCGGCTTCGCGTTATTGCTCGCCTTGCTGGCGCTCTACATGGTGCTTGCAAGCCAATTCAATTCCTTCGTGCAGCCGCTCCTGATCATGGTGACCGCTCCGCTCAGCTTCTCGGGAGCTTTTGCAGGGCTCTACTACTTTGGGATGGAATCTTCGCTATTCGCGCAGATTGGTCTCATCGGTCTGATGGGGATCGTGATGAAGAATGGTATTTTGTTGGTTGACCGCGCAAACCAGTTGATCGCGGAAGGAATGACAGAAAGAGACGCGATCCTTCAAGCTTGCCCTGAACGACTTCGCCCCGTTCTCATGACTGCCTTCTCGGCAATTTTTGGCATGGTGCCAGTCGCGTTGGCGACCTCCGATGGAGCCGAGTGGCGCAACGCGCTCGGCGCGCTTCTCATTGGTGGGTTGACCTCTTCAACTATCCTGACGCTTGTCGTCATTCCTGCAGTCTTCATGATACCAAGTGATGTTGCCGGCTTCGTCAGAAAGATTGTTCGGCTGGTCCTTTGGCCGTTCACTCGATTGAGACGCGGCGAGGATGTTGTAAGAGCTGCAGCCGTTGCCAGGCGGGCTTCTGAAGACGCCATTTAGTGGCTAATTACTGGTGCCGGTCACTGTAGGAGGGACTTTTTTTTGGCCATTCTTGGCGGATGCGCTGAACAAATCGAATTTCGCCATTTCACTGCGGTGGCCAAATAATTAAACCAAGTGATCACAAGGCCATTATACGTCTGCATACGGATGGCTGTATCGATCTTTTGATATTTTGGAACTTTCCAACGGGATCGGCGAGTCCATGTCGGCCAGAGAGTCACCAAATTCCGTCTGCATTGCTGCTGACGGCAGCCATTGCTGACTGCAGACTCAATAGCCGTTTTCGGCGAAGTTTCAATCTTCGAGCATCCTGCTTTCTAACGACTGCTTTGGGGAGTGACCTCGCAGCGGAGGAGGGTGCGGACCTGATCCGCGGCCGCCGCAAATGCCATGCTTTCATTGATCGGACCGGCTCGGAGGCGACACTCGAAGCTATGGCCAAACTTGTTCGCGCGATGTCCGGTGATTGAGCCAGTGTTTCGTCTTTGAAGGTCGCCTTTGTTGTTGTCTGCACTGGTCTGCAGGCGCTTGCGCCGCGTCCAACTAGGCAATCCGGGTACGGCGGGTTGATCATGCGCCCTCGTAACGGAGAGCGGAGGAGGGTGCATGAATCCCGGAAGAATTCTGATTGGCCAGGTCGGCATCGTGCTGATCGTGATCGTCCAGACGCAGTGGTTTGCGACGCAGTGGACCGCAGAAGCGCTGGGCTACCAACCCGCACTGGGCGCGCCCTGGTTTGCTGTCGGTGACCGGCCAGTTTATCTTCCGTGGCGCCTCTTCCAGTGGTGGTATGCCTATGAAGCCTATGCGCCTGAAGTTTTCGGAACAGCCGGTCTCATCGCAGCGAGCGGCGGACTGTTCGGGATCCTTGTGGCGGTTATCGGCTCCGTGATCCGCAGCCGGGACGCACGGTTCGTGACGACCTACGGTTCCGCGCGATGGGCAACGCTAAAGGATATGCGCCAGCATAAGTTGCTCAGACCGGACGGCGTGTTTCTCGGCCGATATCGCGGCGATTATTTGCGGCACGCCGGGCCTGAACATGTGATGGCCTTCGCTCCCACGCGATCAGGCAAGGGCGTCGGCCTCGTGGTTCCAACACTCCTCTCCTGGACAGGCAGCGCCGTGATCCATGACATCAAGGGCGAAAACTGGACACTGACATCGGGCTGGCGAGCGACTTTTTCAAATTGCATCCGCTTCGATCCGACAGATGCCGGAAGCCCGCGCTACAATCCTCTCCTCGAAGTGCGCCGCGGTGCCTGCGAGGTGCGGGACGCCCAGAACATTGCCGATATCTTGGTGGACCCGGAAGGCTCGCTGGAACGGCGCAGCCATTGGGAAAAGACCGGGCATGCCCTGCTCGTCGGCGTGATCCTGCATGTTCTCTATGCAGAGGAAGACAAGACGCTTGCAGGCTGCGCGAAGTTCCTGTCCGATCCGGATCGGACGTTCGCCGCGACGCTTCGGCTGATGATGTCAACATCACATCTCGGGGATCGTCCGCACCCTGTCGTCGCTCAGGCAGCACGGGAGCTGCAGAACAAGTCCGAGAATGAGCGCTCCGGCGTGCTCTCAACGGCGCTGAGCTTCCTCAGCCTTTACCGCGATCCGGTCGTGGCTGAGGTCACCTCCGTCAGTGACTGGACGGTGGAAGGGCTCGTTATCGGCGAGCGGCCGATGTCCCTCTATCTGGCTTGTCCGCCGTCGGATGTCTCTCGCACCAAACCGCTGATGCGTCTTGTGCTGAACCAGATCGCACGGCGGCTAACAGAACAGGAGCCTGATCCGTCCCGGCGAAAGCTCCTCCTGATGCTCGATGAGTTTCCGGCGCTGGGAAGGCTCGACTTCTTCGAAACAGCGCTCGCGTTTATGGCCGGATACGGCGTGCGGGCTTTCCTCGTGGCCCAGTCTCTCAACCAGATCGAAAAAGCCTACGGCCCGAACAATGCCATCCTCGACAACTGCCATGTCCGCGTCGCGTTTGCGACCAACGACGAGCGCACGGCGAAGCGGATTTCTGAAGCGCTCGGCACGAAGACGGAGCTGCGTTCCCAGAAGAACTATACCGGCCATCGGCTCTCGCCCTGGCTCTCGCACATGATGGTTTCACGGCAGGAAACCCAGCGCGCGCTGCTGACGCCGGGCGAGATCATGCAACTGCCTGCGACGGATGAAATCGTGATGGTGTCCGGTGCGCCGCCGGTGCGTGCAAAGAAGCTTCGCTATTTTGTGGACGGCAACTTCACCTGTCGTGTGTTGCCGCCTGCCTCAGTTTCTCGCGAGGCTTCTCCTGCAAGTCACGACTGGAGAGAGACCGTTGCCTGTAGAGCTGTGACTTGCAGAGCTGTGCAAGGCGCCGACAACGAAAGCGACGGCGGAGTTGAGTTGCAGCCGGAACTCGACCTGCCGGAAGCCAGGCTGCCAATAGACCTTGCGACGGACGAGGCGCCGGATATCGAGGACGCGAACGTGTCAGAGCAGGATGCGCATTTGCGGAACCTGCGCCGGGCCGTTGCCATCGACCGAGGCGACAAAAACTTCCTGCCGGATTTTTAGCATGGGAAAGCCGCGTTTGAACCTGCGCCTCCGGGCAGACCTCCTCCGCAAGCTGGAGGACGCGACACGCCGTCCCGGTTTGACCAAGAACGCAGTGATCGAGCAGGCGCTCGAAGAATATTTCGAGCCTGCCATCCGGTATGGCCTCGAAGAGAGGTTGCTCCGAAGGCTGGACGATTTCGAGGTTCGGCAGGGCGAAATCGAACGCGATGTTGCAACGTCGTTGGAAGCCCTTGGCCAGTTCATACTCTACTGGCTGACTAGAACAGATCCTATTCCGGCAGGCGAACGCGAGATCGCTCATGCGCTAGGGCAGAAGCGGTTCGACCATTTCATCGCACAAGTGGCGCGCAAGCTGATCGACGGAGACGGCCTTGCGAAAAAAATCATCGATGTGGACGAAACGAGTGGTAGGACCCTTTGATTGCGGAGACGTAAATCAAGGGTTGTTAAGATCGGCGTCTTCTGATTCACTGGTGTCAGTAATGAATCGCGTAAACGCAGATGCAGATCGCCGGGGAGGGAGGTGCGCCCGGGTCGCCTGAGCCTCGGTCTGCGCGGGCGTAAATGGAACAATCGATCAAAGGAAGACACCGATGACCGAAACGAAACCCTCTTCAGTTCACGACAGAGCCTTTCCGGTTAGAACAAGCGACGAAGTCTCGGCGCTCGTCCAGGATGCTCTGGTGCATCTTGATGGCACGATCGTTGCCGCCCAGGCCGTTGTTCAGCTTTGCTTGTCTGAAAACAGCTCCATGGCGTGGAAAACCGTGATGCAGCGATACAATGCCCTGGACGTGCTCATGCAGAATGCCGCGAAGGCCGGAGACCAAGTCTGGGCTGCCATCGACTGCGAAGTGAAATCATCAGACGAGCAATAGATGACCCGATATCGGATCCATTTTCGGTGTCCATACCAGGTGGATTGCGGTTTGGCGGCAAGCAGCGTTGCCCCGGAATCTTGGGGCGGTGTCTTGTATGCGCAGGTCGTCGTTCTACGGATTAAAACTTCTGGGTTGGTGGCCTTAACGGATGCGACTCAAATCTTCACGTGGTGCTCAGGGCTCTGTAGCCCTTCAGTCATCCTACCGAATTCCCTACAAATATCCCTACAAATCAAGTTGAAGACGACTGCAGTGCTCTGAAATATATGGACAATAAATTTCAGATGGAGCGCTTCGCCCGCTCCAGAATTTCAATGCAGGTCAAACCTGCCATTCGGTCGCGCCGACGCTGCGTAGTTCAGACGTTCCAAGCATCGCTTTGAAGTTTTGCCAGGCGTTCCTTGCAAGCCGCGTCAGCAAGCTCGAGCAGCTTTTCGATCCGGTCTGCCTGCCATTTCAGGATTTCTGGCGTCGTCTCGTAAGCGGGAGAGTAACGCGCCTCGACATAGGCGCGGCGCAGGAGTTCGAAGTATCGGCGGTAGGGTTTCTGCTCCGGCGCCCAGGCCTCAGCCAGGCGCGGATCGATCGCTTCGCAGCGCTGGCGCAGCTTGCCGAGATGGTGCGTAGCCGGAGCATATAGCGTGACGGTCAGGAGAACCATCCGGTAAATGGCTTCGGCGGCCTGATGGAGCTGAAAGGCTGAGATGTTCTGCGATCGCCCTTTCTGGTTGATGCAAGACTTGCCAATTTCCAAGAACGTCAGCGCGTACTCTTTCCATCCGCTATAATACTGGTGAGAAAGATCGTAAGCCCTCTGAGGATCGAGCGCCGCGCCTTCGGCGATTTTCGATCGGATAGATCCCGCCGGCGCCTTTGCATCTGCGTCGTAGAGCAGGACGCCCTGATTGATAATCTCGGTGAAGAAGTACTGCCCATCGCGCAGGGCGGCGTTCACTTCTCGCAGCGTATGGACGATCAGCGAGACATCCTTGTTGACCTTGGGGTCCTTGTAGAGGCGGTCCTCAACTCCGTTCCAGAACCTTGTCATGTCGGTCAGCGCCTTGTGGCTGACAATGACGAGGAGGTCATAGTCGGAGGCCCGGCCGGACTTCTTGTCATCGAACCAGGTGCCGCGCGCGAAACTGCCATAGAGGACGAGCTTCAGGACCCGGTAGCTGCGCACCCGCGCCGAGCTTGAGGCGGCAAGGCGCGCCTGCAGCTCCTCGAGGATCACCTTGCGGATATGGGCGACCTCGCGCTGCTTCTGCAGGTTCAGGTGGTCGAGCCGGTCCTTCAAGGCGGGGTGTCTCCAGTGCTTGCTGCTTCAGACCAGAGTTTGCCGGGGCATGCAAATCATGCCGAAGGGCCCGCCTCTGCCTTCAGACGTTCGAGGCGTTCGGCGCAGAGGGCGTCGGCGAGCGTGATCAGCTTCTCGATCCGGTCTGCCTGCCAGGTGAGGATCTCCCGGGTGGTCTCATAGGCCGGTGAGTAGCGCGCTTCGACATAGGCCCGGCGCAGGAGTTCGAAGTAGCGCTTGTAGGGCTTCTGCGGCGGGCCCCAGGCCTCTTCAAGGCGTTCATCGATCGTGCGGGCGAGGTTCCTCAGCTTGCCGAGATGGTGCGTGCCGGGGGCGTATAGAGTCACCGTGAGCAGGAACATCCGGTAGGCGCTCTCGGCAGCCTGGTGGAGCTGAAAAGCTGCGATTTTATTCACCGGTGTTGGCCGAACCGAATACTCGCGTCCAATTTCAAGGAACGCCATGGATGTCTGTTTCCAGTTCGAATGGAATGCTGACGCCATATCATGCGTCCGCTGTCGATCAGGCGCCGCAGGCCTAGCAAGAATGTTCTTGGGATTGCCGTTTCGGTCGGGTTCGGCGTCCTCATAGAGGAGGATGCCCTGGCTGATGATCTCGGAGAAGAAATACTGGCCGTCCTTCAGCTGGCGGTTCACGTCCTGCAGGGTGTGGACGATGATCGAGACATCGCGCTGGATGGCGGGATCGTGGAAGAGGCGGTCCTCGACCTCTTCCCAGAACGCGCTCATCTCGGTCAGCGCCTCGTGGCTGACGATGGCGAGGAGATCAATGTCGGACGCGCGGCCCGAACGGCTGTCCTCGAACCAGGTGCCTTTCGCAAAGCTTCCGAACAGGACGAGCTTCAGGAGACGGTAGCGCTTGGCCCGGGCATTGCCGGCCGCCTGGATGCGCTGCGTCAGCTCCTCGAGGATGATCTCCTGCACCCGGGCGAGTTCGGCCTGACCGGAAGGGGGAAGATGGGTGAGGGAGACTTGCAAAGGGTTGGTCTCCTTTCGATTGGCTCCGTTCCAAGTTTCTTACGGCAATTAAAGGTAGTATGTCCACCATCTATGGTCGTTAATGCGTCGACTGAAGAGCCGTTTGAGGCGGACAACGCTGTCTCGGCTCAAACAAAATCAACACTGGTAGATTCTGATAGTGGGGAGCGCTCGAGATGATCTTCGGTCGGTACAAGCGTGTTGGATCAACGACTCACGCGCAGAGCCGATGAAGAGTACCTGGGCTTCGGCAACGCTTCGTGTTCAGCAGGGGGGAATGCTGGTCCAAGTGCCGTCGACACTAAGCGGTCTGGCGCATGCAGCGCGGATCACCCAGAAAATCGAGGGTAGCTTCGAGGGTCTGAGGCCTCGAAATGAAATAGCCTTGCGCCGTATCGGCGCCCATCAGTTTGAGAAGAGCCATCACTTGCTCTGTCTCGACCCCTTCAGCGACAACCGACATGCCCATTGCGTGTGCCAGGTCAATCGTCGACTGGATCATTAGCTGGTCGGAGCGCCCCTCGGTCATCGCAAGGATGAAGGACTTGTCGATCTTCAGTTCGTTGGCTGGGATCTGCTTCAAGTAGGAGAGGGATGATAGGCCTGCCCCATAGTCGTCAATCGAAATGCCGATGCCGGTATTGCGGAACAGGTTGATGATCCGCAGGGCCTTGTCGGGATCGTTGATGACCGCCGTTTCCGTAATCTCGAAGCAAAGCTTGGCGCCGCTCGACTTGACCTTGCCGATTGCCCACAGCGCGAAACTCTCGTCGTTGAGTTGCCGGCCGGAAATGTTGACCGAGATTGGCAGATCAAAGCCTTCGCGGGCGAGCCGCTGCTGATCTTCGATAGCCTGGGACACGACCCATTCCGTCAGTTGACGGATGTGTCCGGTTTCTTCCGCAACCGGAATGAAACTGTCCGGGAAAATCTGCCCGCGAACCGGATGATACCATCGGACGAGAGCCTCGAAACCGGAGACATCATCATCGGCCAGGCAATATTTCGGCTGATAGTGAAGTGCCAGGCCGCCCTCCGACAAGGCGGTCAGCATCTCGCTCATCAGCGACAGGGTCGAAGCGGGGTTGCCATAGTCCTTGAGGTTGAAGGCGACAACGGGTTCTTGCCGCTTCTCGGCAAAGTCGGCGGCGACGACCGCTTGGTCAATCGGGCCGATTGGGGCGTCCGGCGTGGTGTCTGGTTCTGCGAGGCCGCAACACAAGAGAAGGTCCACCGACGCGTCGCCGATTGTTGCCGGCTGGGAGCACGCGCTGACGAGGCGGCGCAGGGCTTCCTTCGAACTAAAGTTGCCATTGGCCGGCAGGATCATGCCTAGATCGGTAGAGCTGATCCGGTAGGGACGTGCACCGTCCATGAAGTCGCTGATACGCCCGGCCAGAACTTTCAGCGCTGCGGCCGCTGCGCCGTGGCCGATGGCGGCGCGCACGTGCTGGAACCGCATGACACGGATGACAACGACGCGGAGGTTTCGGTCGCCTTCAGATTCCATGCGCGCGCGCAGATCATCATTCATCGCGCGGCGGTTGGCGAGCTGTGTTTCGCTATCTTCGCGCGCCATCTCGACGATTGCCGCCTCGCGGGCCTCAAGGTCTCCGAGCATCGTGTTGAAACTGCGCGCGAGGCTTCCGAATTCGTCGTCAGCCGGCGCATCGACCGGTTTGCGCTGACCTTCAGCAAGCGCCTGAACCGAGGCGTTCAGATCATTGATCGGCCGCGTCAGGAAGCGGGCAACAAATCCGCCGGAAACGATCAGCAACGCCGCCCCGGCGAGGCTGAACAACAGAATTGCCAGCAGCATCGGTCGATATGGCGCCATTGCGGCTTCGAGAGGATAGGTGATCACCAGGCTGACCGGCTGGGCATCGCCGAAGCTGGCGATGATTTTTGAAGCGCCGAGCGCATCCTTTGTCTTGAACACGTTTTCGTCCGTGCCCGGTACATCCGCAGCAGGAAGAATTTTAGCCGTCACCGGAATGGCCGACATCTGCTCGAGTGTCTGCATGCGTCCGGCATCAAGATCGGACCAGAAGATGGCCCAGCCGACGAGTGACGGCGCCTTCACCGGAACTGCAACGGCCTGATAGTGCAGGCCTTCGAGGCTGATGACGCCGCTGGGGCGCTCGATGTCGATCAACGCGGTGTAGACTGTTTCGGGCAGCTCGCCTGCATCTCCGTCCGCGGTAACAAAACGGCCATCCGGAAAAGCCACGGCCACTTGCAAGCCATCAAGACGTGCGTTGGCATTCTGCGCAGCAGAGGCGATTGTGTCGATGTCTTCAGTTGCC
>DNFL01000176.1 GCA_003486945.1 Hyphomonas sp.
CACCGCCCATCACGCCGCCAAGGCCGATGACGCCGGAGCCGTCCGCGATCACGCACATATCTTCCGTGATCTGATAGGCTTTCCCGTCCAGCGCTTCCAGGCTTTCGCCCTTCCGGCCGAGACGGGCCACCACCGCGCCCGAAAGCTTAGCCGCATCATAGACGTGCAACGGGCGCGCCCGGTCGAGGGAGATATAGTTGGTGATGTCCACCAGCAGAGATTTCGGCTGCAGGCCGGCCGCCTTCAGGCGCGCCTGCATCCAGTCCGGGGACGGACCATTGGTTACGCCGCGCACCAGCGCGCCGGCAAACATCGGGCAGGCTTCGGTCGCCTCAAGCCGGATATCGACCGGGCAATCGCCGCTGCCCGGCACTTTCTTCACGTCATTACGCAGAAAACGCCCTGCTCCCGCCGCCGCCAGATCGCGCGCGATGCCCTGCACGCCGAGCCAGTCGGGGCGGTTGGGTGTCACTTCAAAATCGATCACCGGATCAGACTGGCCGAGCGCTTCTGCTGCCGGCATGCCGACCGCGAATTCGCCCTGCAGGTCGATGATGCCGTCATGATCGTCACCGATCTCCAGCTCGCGCGAGGAGCACATCATGCCGTGGCTTTCGACGCCGCGAATGGCGCGCGGCTTCTTGTCGAGCGCCATGTTGAGGCCCGGAATCCATGTGCCAAGCGGGGCATAGATGGCCGTCATTCCGGCCCGCGCATTCGGCGCGCCGCAGACGATCTGTTTGATGCCGTCAACGGTCTCCACCTTGCAGACGCGCAGCTTGTCCGCCTGCGGATGCTGTTCGGCCTCGAGCACCTTGCACACCGTGAAAGGCGCCAGCGCCGTGCGCGGGTCCAGCACATGCTCCACCTCAAGGCCGGCCTTGCCCATATAGGCAAGGATGTCCTCAAGGCTCGCCTTGGTCACCAGATGGTCGTTCAGCCAGGAAAGTGTGAATTTCATTGGCTGAGCCCTCCGCTCACGGAGGGTGTCAGCCACGGCACGAAGCCGTAATGGCGCGTCCATTGCGGGTCTGCTTCGAAATACGGGCGCAGGTCCGGCATGCCGTATTTCAGCATGGCAAGACGGTCGACGCCCATGCCGAATGCGAAGCCCTGATGCACGGCCGGATCAAGCCCGCAATTGCGCAGCACGTTCGGATGCACCATGCCGCAGCCGAGCACTTCCAGCCAGTCCGTGCCTTTGCCCACTTCGACCACGCCGCCGGAGCGCTGGCACTGAACGTCCATCTCGGCCGAAGGCTCCGTGAACGGAAAGAAGTGCGGGCGGAAGCGCGCGGTGACATTGTCCACTTCGAAGAAGGCTTTGACGAAATCGATCAGGCAGCCCTTGAGGTGGCCCATATGGATGCCCTCCTCGATGACGAGGCCCTCGACCTGATGGAACATCGGTGTATGTGTCGCGTCCCAGTCATTGCGGAACACGCGGCCCGGCACCAGGATGCGGATCGGCGGCTTCTCCGTCATCATTGTGCGCACCTGAACCGGGCTCGTATGTGTACGGAGCACTTTCGGCAGCGCACTGTCGCCAGCCTTCAAGAAGAACGTATCATGCGTTTCCCGCGCCGGATGGCCTTCCGGGAAATTCAGCGCCGTGAAATTGTGCCAGTCATCCTCAATGTCCGGACCCTCCGCCACGCGAAAGCCCATGTCGCCGAAGATCGCGGCAATCTCTTCGAACACCTGCATCACAGGGTGCAGCGCGCCCTCGCCCGGCGACGGCGCCGCCGGCAAGGTCAGGTCCACCTTCTCACGCACCAGCTGGGCTTCGAGCGCGGCAGCCTCCAGAGCGCCCTTGCGGCTGCGCACGGCGTCTTCGATGCGGGTCTTCAGGGCGTTGAGCGCCGGACCCTTCTCCTTGCGCTCTTCCGGCGCCATCGCGCCCAGCGTGCCCATCAGGCCGGATACCCGGCCCTTCTTGCCAAGCTCGGCCACGCGCACCGCGTCAAGCGCTTCCAGGCTCGCCGCTGCCGTGATCGCGGCCAGCGCTTCCTGCTCGATGGAACTGATATCGGACAATGTCTGCCCCTTCCGGAAAACCAAGGGCGGTGTTTAACGGCGTCCGCCCGCCTCGCCAACCCGCCTCGCGCGGGCCTAAACCTGATCGTAGTGGCGCAGAGCCGCGAAAAATGCCTCGAAGTCCGGCCACCAGGTGATCTCGTCCGGCCGCCCCTCAAGATCAAACCGGTCAAGATCGGTATAACCGACCCGCGGCGCGCCCGGCTGGTTGTAGTCGAGGAACAGGGTCTCCCTGTACCACTGCGCCAGCACGACCATCGCCGCCGCCCCGTCCGGCACATAGGCCTCGTCCGGAACGTCCGGGTCTGCATAGTCGCCGATCGTCTCCAGCACCGTGCGCAGATGTTCGGCGGGCACGAGATCGTTATAGCTGCCGAAGGGCATCATCACCTGATCGTACCGCGTTGCCTGCGGATGCTCCGGCAGTGGAACACAGAGAGGCGCCACCTGCCCGCCATTCTGGCGGCGGTAGAGATCGATCAGCGTGTCCGGCAGCGCGCGGCCAAGGCGCGCTTCGGCCCGGGTGATGTCATCCTCGCTGAGGCCGCGGTGCGAGACCGGCTGAACCTCGACCCCCTGCCCCTCGCCAGCAGGTTCCGCCACCTGCACGGCATAGAAGGAGTCGACCGACACCCGCCCCGGAAGGATGCGGATCTGCTCCCGGTCCGGATCATCCGGGTCGTCGTCCTTGCTAGTCATCCACGCCGGGAAAAAGCTGGATGGCTTTCCCTCTACCCGGTCGATATAGAGGCCAAGGATTGAGGCCGCCGCGCCCGCGCCCAGCGGCCAGATGGCATCGCCCGGCGCGAAGGGCGCAACGCTCACCCCGCCGCTGAACAGCGCGCTCAGGCCGAAACCGACAAGATACAGCACCGAGACCAGGATCAGCTGCACGGTGAAATCAGCCGGCAGCTGCAGCCAGTAGCGTTTCAGTTTCCCGGAATTGCGCGCCACGCGCCAATGCCGCAGCTGGCCGAAAAGGTAAGCCGCGGTGAAACCGGCGCCCATGAAAGGCAGAATCCAGGGCGAGCGCTGCCACAGCCCCGCCGCCAGCGCAAAGCCGACGAGGGCAATTCCCAGCGATATCCGCAGGACTGCGCTCAGCGTCGATACGCCCATGAAAAAAGCCTCCGGAGACAAGGGTGT
>DNFL01000335.1 GCA_003486945.1 Hyphomonas sp.
CGGGCATCATCCTGGAGGCGATGGGCTTCCCGACGAAGATGTTCACGGTGCTGTTCGCTGTTGCCCGCACGGTTGGCTGGGTCGCGCAGATGAATGAGATGCTGGAAGATCCGACGCAGAAGATTGGCCGTCCGCGGCAGATCTATACCGGCGCAGCCATGCGCGACTACGTTGCGATGAACGGCCGATAGGCTTCAGGCTTTCGCGAGTTCGGCAAGAATGGCGCCCGCTGCAATTGCTGCAGCGGGTTCGCCTTCTCGCACCATGGCGCGCAGTGCTTGATTCTGGCGCTCGCGCTGAGCGGCGAGGCGTTCAGGATTTGCCAGCCAGTCCAAAGCTTTCTCCGCTATGGGATCTGCCTGGAAACGCGTCTGCACAAATTCCGGCACGATCTCCTGATCGCCGTTCAGAATGTTGAGCAGCGTGATGTGGTGCTTCTTGTAGAGCAGGCCGCGGGCCAACGCCCAGGTGATCCAGCCGGTCTTGTATCCAACAATCATGGGAGCGCCCTGCAGGGCAACTTCGCTGGTGACGGTTCCGGAGCAGGCGAGGACGATCGATGCGGCCGCCATCGCATCGTAGCGCTCTGCCGGGTCACTCAGAACGGTAGCCCAGCTGGCGGCATCCGGGTGATGCATCCCGAATGCTTCGAGGATCGAGGATGCGGGCTGAATCAGAACTCGCGCATTGGGCCGCGCCGAGGCAATCGATTGCGCCGCGCCAAGCAGAACCGGAGCGACGTTTGTGAGTTCACTGCGCCGGCTGCCGGGGAGCACGAGAATGAGTTCCTGATCTGGCGCGAAGCCATGACGCGCGCGGAACGCGGCGGCATCCCCCTTCCCTGTTCGGGTCAATGCAGGATTCCCAATCACCGTGACCGGGAGACCGAAAGGTTCGTAGAAAGGCGCTTCGATGTCGTGCATGCAGATCAAATGATCGACCGTTGCCGCGAGCGTCTTTGCGCGGCCGGGCCGGGTCGCCCAGACTTGCGGTCCGATCAGCTTGACGAGGCGAATTGACGGATCACGCGCGCGCACGCGCTGGGCGACGCGCAGCATGAAGCCCCAGGAATCTACCAGAACTACGACTTTCGGCTGTACACGGCAGATGTCATCTGCGGCTTCATCAGCGAGGCGGACGACATCGCCGTAGGCCTTTATTCCTTCGACAAATCCGAGCACGGACAAAGGGGCAATATCAATAGGGGATTGAATACCGAGCGTCGCAAGCTCAGGCCCTCCTATCCCGCGAATTTCCGTCTGAGGGGATTTCGCACGGACTGCCTCAGCGACTTCACGCGCGAGCAGGTCTCCGGAAGCTTCTGCGGCAACGAAGTAGAGCGACATGGCTCAGCGTGTCCCGAAGCTTGCGGGGAAACCATACAGAAACAAACCGAGTTCAGCCGCGCGCTTTTCCATGGCGGGACGATTCAGCATCAGCGCCCCGCCGGCTTCGATGCCGATGCCGGCAAGACCAGCGGCGGCAGCGAGCTCGATCGTTGAGACACCTGTTGTCGGTAGATCTATGCGGCGTTCCTGCACGGGTTTGGGTCGTTTGACGAGAACGCCGCGCCGGGCAGCGGGCGTTCCGCGAACGGTGTCCGGCAGTGTTGCGCAGCGGCGAAGCATTTCATCGGTGCCTTCCTGCGCCTCAACTGCCAGCACGAGGCCGTCGCATACGACGCAGCCTTGACCGATGTCGAGCGCCCCGGTTGCGGCAGCAATTCGCGCTGCGACTTCTAGGTCCTGCATCGATGCTCCCGAAGGCGGCGGGCCAGCAATGAGACCTGCGGGCGCGAGCAGTGCGGCATGTGCCTTGTCGCTACCGATCACGTTGAAACCGTTTTTTTCGAACTCCTGGACAAGTACGCGCAGGAGCGCATCGTCGCCCTTGCGTGCTTCGCTGATGACTTTCGGCAGCAGCGCGGCGCCTTTGAGGTCCAGCTTCAGATCTGAAAAATTTGGACGGCGCACGATGCCCGCGAAGACAATGTCCGTACACCCCGCTTCCTTGAACCGGCTGAGCGCGCCGCCAATTTCGCCGAGTCCGACAACAGCGCCGGGATAGCTCGAAAGTCGGGGTTCTTCAAAACCCTTGAGGCGAAGAACATGGACCCCCTGCCCGGTTGCGACCGCATTTTCTGCGATGGCGACGGGCAAGTCTCCGAGGCCTGCGATCAATCCCAGCGGGCCTGGCACTGGATCAGCCCGGCTTGCAGATGGGGCGATCGCCGCCTTTGCGGATGAAATCGATCAACTCCATTGCGAACGATTGGCCGGCGAACTCAATTGCAGCTTGTTCGAGCCGGTCCTTGAACAAACCTCCGCCTTCGAACACGGCCTTATAGGCAGAGCGGATCTGATGAAGGTCCGACTTCGAGAAGCCCCGCCGTTTCAAGCCGACAGTGTTCAAGCCTGCGAGCTTTGCGTGGTTGCCGACGACCGACCCGAACGGGATGACGTCGTCGACGACGATAGCGCCGCCGCCAATGAAGGCATTGCGGCCGATGCGGCTGAACTGGTGGACGGCGGAAAGGCCACCGAACCAGACATTGTCGCCCACCTCAATGTGGCCTGCGAGGGAGACGTTGTTGGCCATGACGACATTGTTGCCGATACGGTTGTCGTGCGCGATGTGGGCGCCGATCATAATGTAGCAGTTGGTGCCGACCGAGGTGAGGCCGCCGAATTTCGGCATGCCTGAGTGAGCTGTGGCGTATTCACGGAACTCGCAGCCATCGCCGATCTCGAGGCGGGACTCCGGTTGTTCCTTCATGCCGATGACTTGCGGCACGCCGCCGAGCGCTGCGTGCGGATGCAGCGTGCAGTTCTTGCCGAGGCGCGTGTTGCCGAGGACAGTTGCGTGCGAGATCAGACGGGTGCCGGCGCCGAGTTCAGCGGACGCGCCGACATGGCAAAACGGTCCGATACTGACGTCCACATCCAGCCGGGCACCCGGCTCGACGACTGATGTGGGATGGATGGTCGTGGTCATGGATTTCCGTTACCAGCGGATCGGCGTCAGCGCCACTGCTCAATCGCGCTTCCTGGGGGCGGCCTGTTTGCTGACCCAGGCGATCTCCCGCATCCACTGGCGGATCGGCTTTGCCGGCGTCCCGCCCCAGGTTTCGCCCGGTTCTATGTCCCGGAAGACGCCCGCCGAAGCCGCGAGGCTGACGCCCTCGCCGATGGTGACGTGGTCGGCAATCCCGACGCGGCCGCCGAGCATGGAGCCGTCGCCGACACGCACCGAACCGGAAATGCCCCCAAATGCGGCAAGGACCACCGAACGGCCGAGGACAACATTGTGGGCAATCTGGCAGAGGTTGTCGATCTTGGTCCGTTCACCGATGATCGTGTCACCGAATACGCCGCGATCAATGCAAGTGTTCGCCCCGACCGTGACTTGGTCTTGCAGGATCACGCGGCCGAAATGAGGGGCATCTTCTGCGCCGTCAGGACCCATCAGAACGCCAAAGCCGGTTTCACCAATGCGAGCGCCCGCAAGCAGCGTCACCCGGTCGCCCAGAAGCGCAAAGTAGACGCTTGCACCCGCACCAATAATGCAGTTTCGGCCAATCTGGACGCCCGGACCTATCACGGCATTTGGTCCGATCCGCGTTCCCTCACCGATCGAGGCGCCGGCGCTGACGACCGCGCCAGGAGCGACCACAGCGTCGATATGAACACGGGCGGAGTCTGAAACCAGGGCTGCGCCCAAACTGCCCTCAAGATGACGGGGTTTGAACAGGGCCTTCGCGATCAGGCTGTGCACATAGCGTGGATGGCTTGCAACGAGCGCCGACACACCCTCCGGCACCAGGCCAATCGCGCGGGACCCGACGACGACCACCGACAAGTCTGGGCTCAGCGCAGGTTTCGCGGAACCATCCCCCTCGAGGAAGGCAAGCTCGCCGGACTTGGCCTGATCCAGCGCAGCGAGGCCTGTGATCGGCGCCGAAGCATCGCCAACCGGCTTGGTTCCCGTGAGGGCCGCAGCTGTTTCTAGCGTCAAAGCCCCCAATGGCGCGTAGAAACGGGTGTCAACAGTCACGGCCGAACGATCCGGAGATCAGTTCGTCTTCGCCGGAGCGCGCTGGCGCACGACCGTGATCGACGGAGTTTTCTGGTCGAGCTTTGCGATGATGGCATCCGAAGCATCAACGGCGTCAGCAGAGAACACAACCTGGCTGCGCGAAAGCAGGACCTGGATGTTTTTCTCTTTCACGACTTCGAGCAGGACGGGCTCAAGCGCCTTGTTGAAATCAACGAAGGCTTTCTGCTCGGTTGCAGAGTATTCCTGCGCAAGGACCGACCGCTTCTGGGCAAAATCGTTGGCCTTCTTCTGGAAATCCTCGACCTGTTTGACGAGCGCAGCATCGGCAGCGATGGCTTCGCGGGTCTTGCCTTCGAGCTTGGCGGCCAAAGTATTGCGCTGAGCCTGAAGCGCTTCAGCGGGAGCCTTGAGCTCGCCATTGATCTGGTTTTCGATGTTCTGAAGCTTGGTGAACATGTCCTTGCCGGCCTTGCTGGTCGTCAGGATATGACCTTCGTCAATGATCATGACCGCGGTGCTTTGAGCAAAGGCGGTCTGGGCCATTGTGGCGCTTAGCGCGATGGCGACGGCCAAGGCTGCAAAGAATGATTTGAGATAGTTCATGGTAGGATCCTCGTTGGGGCTGGCGAGATCAGAAGCGGGTTGAAGTCGAGAACCGGAAGGTCTCGGTACGGTCGTATTCCTCTTTCCGGAGGATTTGCGAGAAGTCGAAGCGAATGGGGCCGAAGGGCGAATCCCAGAAGACACTGAGACCGGCTGATGCGCGAAGCGATGCGGCATCTTTCGGAATTCTGACTGCGCCGAAGCCGGCGAAGCCGAGGCTGGTCGCGTCGGGGATGAATACCGAGGTACCCTTATCGACATCTTCGAGCAATCCGAGCGAACCGACGTCCACGAACAGGGCGCTCTTGATGCCATATTCCTCCGGCAGGAAGTTCGGAACCGTCAGTTCGAACGTTCCTTGGTAGTACATGTTGCCACCAAGCGAGTTGAGCGACCGTGTACTGACGACCTCGCCGGTAGCGGGGTCAAAGATCCGGACGATTTCGCGCGGCCCGAGGCCGGCAACGTCAAACCCGCGGAATGTGCTGCCCCCGCGGAAGAAGCGGTTGTTGATGCGCACGCCCTGATCATCATCAAGCGGTAGGACATAGCCACCGGAGAATTTTGCGCTTGCGATGACATCACGCCAGACGCCCCGGTAGAAGGTCGCGCCAGCTTCCGTGCGGATGTACTTCACATCGCCGCCGAGGCCGGCAAAATCCTGGCTGAAGCGAAGATCGAAACCGCGCGACGGCGTGATCGGGTCGTTGGTCTGATCCCAGAAGAAATTGTAGCCGATAATGCTGGAGATATCATTGCGCTCGGAGCGGCAGATGGTGTCGCGCAGGAGGTAGGCCGGATCGCACCGGTCGACCAGGAACTGACCCGCTTCGAGGTCTGCTGCTGTAGGCTGACGCGGAACGTCGTCGAAAGGGTTGTCCGGCGTGTTGTTGGGGTCGTCGTAAACGATGGCTTTGACGAGGTTGCCACTGCCGTCGATGATGTAGTTGAAGTCGGTGATGTTCACATCATCCGACTGCAGACGGTAGCTTACGCCAAGTTGCATCCGGTCCGTCAGCGGGAATGCCATCCGGACGCCGCCGCCGATCGTTTCGCTTGTAAAGCCCGTGAACTCCTCGAAGTCCTGGCGCGTCGCGAACAGGTCGAGACCCGCAGACAGGTTGCGGTCAAGGAAGCGCGGCTCTGTAAAGCGCAGGTCAACGATCTGTTGCCGGCTGGAGAGCGACGTTCGCGCGACAACAGACTGACCGCGCCCGCGAAGGTTGCTCTGGGATGCGCTGAGGTCAAACAGATAGGCGTCAACGGAAGAGAAGCCTGCAGCGAACGAAAGTTCACCGGTGGATTGTTCCTCGACCTTCACCTCAACGATCGTGCGGTCCGGATCTTCTGCAGGCAGCTCGGTGACTTCCACGGATTTGAAGAAGCCGAGAGAGCGAATACGGTTGCGCGACCGGTCGAGCAGGATCCGGTTGAAGGCATCGCCTTCGGCGATACGCAGCTCACGGCGGATGACGCGGTCGAGCGTCTGCGTGTTGCCGACGATGTTGATGCGGTCGATGTAGACGCGGGGACCCTCATCCAGCGCAAAGGTGATATCGATGCGGCCCGTGGTTTCATTGACCTTGATCTGCGGACGAACGTCCACGAACGCATAGCCTGCGACGCCGGCAGCGTAGGTCAGCGAATCGATGGTCGTTTCGATCAGATCGCCGCGGAACAGCGAGCCTTCCTGAATCGGAACGACTGCGGTGAGGATGTTGGAGTCAAGTTTCTCCAGCGCAGTCTCAACCTTGATCGTGCCGAAATCGTACTGGCGCCCCTCATCAACCGTGAAGGTGATGTAGAAGTCTTTCTGATCAGGCGTCAGTTCGGCAACCGCCGATGTAACCCGGAAATCGTAGTAGCCGTTGTTCTGATAGAACTCGCGAAGCTTTTCGCGGTCAAATTCGAGGCGGCCGGAATCGTAGTTGTCGTTCGAGCTGAAGAACCGCCAGAAGCGGGACTGGCGCGTCACGATCTCGCTACGCAGGCGAGAGTCGGAGTATTCCTTGTTGCCGATGAAGTTGATCGACCGCACACCTGTCACCGGACCTTCGGTGATTTCGAAGATCAGGTCGACGCGGTTCTGTTCCAACGGTTTGTACTGCGGCTCCACCTTTGCGGCGAAGCGGCCGGAGCGGCGGTACATTTCCAAGATGCGCTGAACGTCCGTCTGCACACGGGCGGCTGTGAAGACGCCGCGCGGAGCCGCCTGAATTTCCTCACGCAGCTTGTCGTCTTTCATCGCGCGATTTCCTTCAAAAATCACGCGGTTGATAATTGGGTTCTCCACGACCCGAACGACGAGATCGTCATCGCGGCGGTCGATTGAAACGTCTGCAAACAGATTGGTTGCAAACAGAGTTTTCAGAGACAGATCGATCCGGTCCGGATCAAAAGCGTCGCCCGGCTCAAGCAACAAATAGGACTGTACGGTACGCGCTTCGATGCGGCGGTTACCTTCAACGACGATCGAGCGGATCGTTCCGCTATAGCGGCCATCCGCCTGAGCTTCAGCTGTTTGCAGCTGGCCGCTGACGCCGAGCCCCAGCGCGCTGGTAGCAAGAAGGGTTGCTGCGAGGAATTTACGCATTCTCGAATACACTTTCGTTCCTGTGGCTGACTGCGTCAGCTGCTTCCTCGTCCGAAGACGCCGGTTTCGAGAATGTCCCCCCAGGTGATTACGATCACCAGTGCAACAAGGACCAACACTCCCACACGCAGCGCCATAGCTTCTATCTGGCCTGGCATTTTAGAGCCAAACACTGCTTCGTATGCATGAAACACAACCCGCCCGCCATCCAGCACTGGCAGTGGCAGAAGGTTGAAAAAACCGACGCCCACCGAAATGGCAGCCGTGAGGCTGAGCAGAACCCAGAACAGGCTTTCCAGACGCGCCGTCATGGGCACTTCCGGTTGGTCCATGACCAGGTTCACGACTCTGCGTGACACATCGGCCACACCCACCGGACCAGACAAGGTGTGAAAAGACATGTTACCGGTGATTATCCGGCCGAGCATGGTCACCGTCCTGTCAATCGTGACCCCGGTTTCCTGTACCCCAGCGATGACTGATTCGACCGGGCCGTAGTGGATGCGCTCGGTTGACTGGACTGCCGCCATGGTGATGCCGATGGTGCTCTGGGCGACCATCTGGCCGAACTCGTTTTCCCGGACCACTTCGCGCGGCGTGACGGTCACAAAACGGTGATCGCCTGACCGGTCCACAAGCAGTTCCATGGGCTTGTTCGGGTTCAGAAGAACAGAGGACGTGAATTCAGCGCGGTTGCGGATCGGCTTTCCATTGACCTGTAGGATATGGTCACCGGACTCGAGACCGGCAGCCTCCGCTGGCATGCCCTCAACCGTTCCGACGACATGGACCGGCTGAATGGCAATGCCGTGCACACCAATCGAAAGCGAGAAAATGACCGCCGCGAGAACGAAATTGGCGAAGGGACCGGCAAGGCTGACGACAATCTTTTTCCACGGTCCGATATCGTCAAAGGCGACGCCCTTCGGCGCATCGGGAGAGTCGCCGGCTTCTTCGAGGGATTGCTTGTCGATGAAGGCAACGAAACCACCAAGCGGGATCCAGTTTATGCGCCAACGCGTTCCGCGCTGGTCGCGGCGCTCAACCATGGGCTTGCCGAAACCGACTGAAAAGGACTCCACGGC
>DNFL01000307.1 GCA_003486945.1 Hyphomonas sp.
GTCTGCGGATGATCCTTCCAGGCGATGGGGTCCTTCTCGAAAAAGGCGAGGCGGGTTTCGTTCCCGACTTCCTGTCCGTTATGGATCAGCGGAATTCCGTCCATCACAAACTGCAGCGTCATGAAAGCCTTCAGACTGTCGCCGAAAATTTCCGACGGCGTGCCTTCCCATGCGTTCTGGTCGTGATTTTCCGTGTACAGCATTCGCATGCCATCGCTCGGCCATGAAGAGATGTGGCTCTGCATGTAGTTTGTCATACGGCCCGCATCGCTCTTGCCGCTGGCAATATCGTGCGCGGCTTCCTTCCAGGCCCAGCCATAGGTCGCATCGAAGGCGCGGGCATGCATGTCGCGCTGTTCCCATTCGGCGAGCAGGAAGACAGGTTTGATCTCGTCGAGTTGCCGGCGGAGTTCCTCCCAGAAGTCGAGCGGCACGAAACCGGCGACATCGGCGCGGTAGCCATCAATGCCGATATCGCGCACCCAGTAAACCATCGCTTCGGTCATATACTGGCGAAGGCCGGGCGAGTCGTAGTTGAAGTCGATGATATCGGCCCAGTCGGTCCACGGTGTCGGGTGGAAGTCGCCTTTCCAGTCTTGATCGTACCAATCCGAATGATCCGTAGCGAGAGGATTGTCCCAGGCGCTGTGATTGGCCACCCAATCAAGGATCACCTTGAAACCCTGCGCATGGGCAGCGTCCACGAAGGCCCTGAAATCTTCCAGCGTGCCGAATTCCGGATTGACGGCGCGGAAATCCTTCACGGAGTAGGGGCTGCCGAGGGAACCTTTTCGGTTCACTTCTCCAATCGGGTGGATCGGCATCAGCCAGAGGATATCGACCCCGAGCGCTTGCAGGCGCGGCAGCTGTTCCTGCGCGGCGGCGAAGGTGCCTTCGGGCGTGAACTGGCGCGTGTTGATCTGATAGATCACCGCATCGCGCGACCATTCGGGGTGTTGGATCTGGACATAGTGCTTTGGCGTATAGTCCGCAGGCGGAGCAGCGGTAACCAGCGCCACCGGCGCCATCTGGCACGCGGCCAGAAGGCAGGCTGCGGCCGCGGCGAGGGCGCGGATCATGGCACTTCTCCATCCGCCGGCGTCAGCCAGATTGCGAGGCCGCCGCCTGGCGCCATGCGGATCGTGAGGCGGTCTGATGCTGTCAACTGGCGGGTTTCGATGACCATCTCATAGGGCGCGGTCTTCCAGTGTGCGGTGTCGCCATCGCGCCAGATCTTTGCGGTGTAAGTGACGCCGGGCTCGAGGAAATCGAGCGCCACGTCCAGCGTGCGCGCCACTTCATCCGTGACGGCACCAACATACCAGTCGCGGCCAAGGCGTTCCTGCCGGGCATAGGCGACATAGTCCCCGACTTCGCCGGCGATAGCGATGGATTTCTCCCAATCGGTCGGCACGCGCTTGATGAACTCGAAGGCTTCCGGGTGTTTCAGGTAGTTTTCCGGAATGTCTGCCGCCATTTGGATGGGGCTGTAGATTGTCACGTAAAGCGCGAGCTGTTTGGTTAGGGTCGTCCGTACGCGGTTGTCGGCGGCGAGGCCGTCCCAGGCGAGGTCGAAGATGCCTGGGGTGAAGTCCATCGGGCCGGACATCATGCGGGTCCAAGGCAGGAGGGTTTCATGCTCGGGCGGGCTGATATCCGGATAGCCCCACGCATTGTATTCCATGCCGCGCGCGCCCTCGCGGCTGATCCAGTTGGGATAGGTGCGGCGTAGGCCTGTATCCTTGATCGGCTCGTGCGGATTGATCGAGATTTTCCGCTTCGCGGCTTCCTCGACCACTTTCAGATGGTGGCGCGCCATGAACTGGCTGTCGTGCCATTCCCAGCGGCGGATGCCGTTTTCGTCGATGCGCTGGATGTTGCCGCCATCAGCGACATAGCCTGTCTTCACCTGCCGGATGCCGAGGCGCTCGTAGAGATCAAAGGCATCGTCCAGCTGGCGTTCGTAGTTCGTGACAGCACCGGAAGTTTCGTGATGGCCAACAATACGCACGCCTTTTTCTAGCGCGTAGGCGGAGACGGCTTCCAGATCGAAATCGGGATAGGCCTGCGTGAAGTCGAACACCTCGCCATTGGTGAACCAGTCGCCATCCCAGCCGATATTCCAGCCTTCGATCAGGACGCCGGAGAAGCCGTGCTCGGCGGCGAAGTCGATGTATTCCATTGCGCGCTCGGTGGTTGCGCCGTGATTTTCGCCCGAGCCCCATGTGCATTTGTTGAGATGCATGCACCACCAGATGCCTATGTAACGGCCCGGCTCGACCCAATCCACATTGCCGAGCTCATTGGGCTCGTTGAGGTTCAGGATCAGATGGGAATCGAGAAGGTCCGTGGCCTTGCGGCCGACCTGAACGGTGCGCCAGGGCGTGACGAAGGCGCCGTCCTTCTTTACGCGCACGCCATCCGACCACGGAACAAGCGAGGTTTTCAGGACACCTGGGCGCTGCTGGTCTAGCCATGTGCTGGCATAGTCGACGAGGGCAGCTTCGTGCAGAGTGACGTAGGTGCCTTGCGGTGTCTGCAGCGTGAACGGCGTGTGGGCGCGGTCAACAGCATTCAGCGCGGTGGTTTTGTAGAGGAACTCGTAGCGGTGGTAATTGCCCGCCCATTTCCACCAGGCGCGGGAGTTTTCATCGACCTTGTATTCGGTCAGCTCGTCGATGATGGAAATCTTGCCATCCGGCGTCAGGGCCGGAACTTCGTAGCGGAAGCCGATGCCGTCATTGAAGGCGCGGAAGCGTACGTCGAGGCTGCGGCCCGTGCCTTGCTCGGCGAGCGAGACGAGCATTTCGTTATAGTGCTCGCGCATTTCGCGTTGTTCGCCCCAGGGCTGCTCCCAGGCGATATCGGCCGTGCCAGTCTGGACGGCGGCAATTTCGAGGTCGCGGTCAAAGCTTGTCACTTCAAGGAAGCGCAGGCCGAGCCGGCCGGGCTGGATGACGGGGACGCCGTCGAGCATGACGGACCAGCGGGCGTATTCGGTGCTGTCATCGATGGTCAGCGCCAGCGTGCCGTCTGGCGAGGTGATCGTCTGTGCCCCGATGGATGTGACGTGGATGTGCCGGGGCGGCTCTGCCTCGTGGGAGGCGGAAAGGGCGGGCGCAAAACTGGAGCAGGCGGCGAGCAGAGCGGCGCCGGAAATGGCGGAAGCGATTGTGCGGAACATGTGATTTCCTCCCTCATCAGCGGCCCTATAGGCCCCGGCTGTTACCGTGCGCGGATAGTGTTTCCCATGCCGCACAATTTTGCAAGTTGTGATTTTCCAGCTGGCGGAAATTTGGCGGAGTGAGGAGATGAAGTTCGCACCTGCAATCGAAGAAACTAAAAAAAAGCATATAAAAACGATGCTTTAGAGTTTCTCCGTCGAAGTTGTTGTGCCGCGTCGCCCGAAATGAAAAAAAATGAAAACTCGGCGCAAAGGCGTTGCGTTTGATTGCAAACCTGCTGCATATGACGGAGCGAACAAGCTGCCGGAAAAAGGTGGCAGAGCGATCCGGGAGGGCGAGGCATGCTGAACTTGAGCGGGATTGGCAGGTGGCCTGTAGCGGCCTGCGTGGCGGCCTTCGGGCTGATGGTGCTCGGTAGTTGCGCGAGTGCAGTGCCCGCTGAGTTTATTGATGCGCCGGAGGTGGCCGACCATGCCGCGCGCCTGCCGCAGGACGAGATAATCTATTTCGTTTTGCCGGACCGGTTCGAGAATGGCGACCCGTTGAATGATACGGGCGGCATCGAAGGCGACCGGCTCGCGCATGGCTTTGATCCGACGCACAAGGGGTTCTATCATGGCGGCGACCTCAAGGGGCTGATCAACCGGCTGGACTATGTTGAGGGGCTGGGCGCCACTGCGATCTGGCTGGGACCGATCTATCAGAACAAGGCGGTGCAGGGCCCGCCGGGCGATGAGTCCGCCGGGTATCATGGCTACTGGATCACGGATTTCACATCGGTCGACCGGCACTTCGGCACGGAGGCGGACATGCGCGCCTTTGTGGATGCTGTGCATGGCCGCGGGATGAAGCTTTATCTCGACATCATCACCAACCATACGGCCGACGTGATCCAGTACCGGGAATGCGCGGACGCGGACTGGGAAGGCGAGCGGGTTTCTGACGGGTGCGCGTATCGTTCGGTTGCGGATTATCCGTATACGACGCGGGGTGGGCGCGGGGACGAAGTGATCAATGAAGGCTTCATGGGCCATTCCCCGCCTTTTCAGACTGAGGAGAATTTCAGGGCGCTGACAGATTTCAGCTATGCCTACACGCCTTACATTCCGGCGGGCGAGGAGAACGTGAAGACGCCGGCCTGGCTGAATGATCTTCGTTATTATCATAACCGCGGCAATTCGAGCTTCGCAGGTGAAAGCTCGACAATGGGGGATTTTGCCGGGCTGGATGATCTGATGACGGAAGACCCGGCAGTGGTCGCAGGCTTCATCGAGATCTTTCAGAACTGGATCACGAAATACCGGATTGATGGCTTCCGTGTTGATACGACCAAGCATGTGAACAGCGAATTCTGGCAGGCGTTCAATCCGGCAATCCTCGAGCATGCGCGGTCCATCGGCCTGCCGAACTTCACGGTGTTCGGTGAGGCGTATCATGCGGGCGATGCGGCCATGGTGGCGCGCCATTCGCGGACGGAAGGCTTTCCAGCGATGCTGGATTTCGGGTTTCAGGATGTGGTGGCGCGCGTGCTGATCCATGGCGATCCTGCGGGAGTATTGTCGCGCTTTTTCGCGATTGATGATCTTTATGAGGGCGACGCGGCGTATCAGTCACCGACCTTTATCGGCAACCATGACATGGGCCGGTTTGCCGGGCTGCTGCGCGAGGCGCATCCGGAGATGGGTGATGTTGAAATGCTGCGCCGGGTTGAGCTGGCGCATGCGATGATGTTTTTCGCGCGCGGTGTGCCGACACTTTACTATGGCGACGAGCAAGGCTTCGTTTCCGATGGCCACGACCAACTGGCGCGCGAGAACATGATGCCGAGCCAGGTTGAGGTCTACAACGACAACCGCCTGATCGGGACGGACGCGACGACGGCGGATTCCAACTTTAACAAGCAGCATCCGCTTTATCTCGCAATTCAGAATATGGCCCGGGTGCGGACGGCTGAGCCGGCGCTGCGTCGGGGCGTTCAGGTTGAGCGGCTGGCCGAGGAGAAGGGCGGAGCGTTTGCGTTTTCGCGGGTGATGGAGGGCCGGCATGAAGTGCTGGTGGCCATGAACATGCGCAATGAAGCGCGCACGCTGGGCATTTCGGTCGACTCGCGCTCGAAGGATTTCCGCAGCCTGTCCGGAAACTGCCCAGACCGGGCTGCCGCGACGGGTGTCATAGAGTTAGAGCTTGCGCCGCTGAGCTATGTGGTTTGCAAGTCCGGGGACTGGAAGAATTGAGCAAGATCATGGATGGTTCGGTGCGGGATGAAATGCGCGCAGCAGGCTCTGCTGCGCATCCCTGGTGGCGCGGCGCGGTGGTCTACCAGATCTATCCGCGATCCTATCTCGACACGAATGGTGACGGGATCGGCGACCTGCCGGGGATCACGCAGAAGCTCGGCTATATCGCCAGCCTCGGGGTGTCGGCGATCTGGATATCGCCCTTCTTCACCTCGCCGATGCATGATTTCGGATACGACGTGGCGGACTATTGCGATGTCGATCCGATCTTCGGCACGCTGAAGGATTTCGACGCACTGCTCAAAGAGGCGCACAGGCTGGGCCTGAAGGTGATCATCGATCAGGTCTATGCGCATACTTCGGATGAGCATGCTTGGTTTGAGGCGAGCCGGCAGTCGCGGGATAATCCGTATGCTGACTGGTATGTGTGGCGCGATCCGAGGCCGGATGGCACGCCACCGAATAACTGGCAGTCGGTTTTTGGCGGTCCTGCCTGGACATGGGACGCGCGTCGCCAGCAATATTTTATGCACAACTTCCTCTCGACGCAGCCGCAGCTGAATGTGCACAATCCGGCGGTGCAGGATGCGTTGCTGGCGGCGGGGCGGTTCTGGCTTGACCGCGGTGTGGACGGTTTCCGGCTCGATGCGATCAACTTTTCCATGTTTGATCCGGAGTTCCGTGACAATCCCGCACTGCCGGCAGAAGGGCGGGCGATTACCCGGCCGTTCGACTTGCAGCGGCATGTGTACAATCAGTCGCATCCAGACATCGTGAAATTTTTGGAGCGCGTGCGGAAGCTGACGGATGAGTATGGTGCGGTGTTCACCGTAGCCGAGATCGGCGGGCCGGATCCGCTCGGAGAGATGCGTGCGTTTACGGCAGGCGATACGCGCCTGAATTCCGCTTACAGTTTTGACTTCCTTTATGCGCGGGAATTGACGCCGGCGCGGGTGAAGGCTTCTCAGATGAACTGGGCCGGGCCGGTGAGTGAAGGCTGGCCGTCCTGGGCGTTTTCGAACCATGATGCGCCGCGCTGCGTCAGCCGCTGGTGCCCGTTGGATATGGACCGTCAGCACTACGCAAAGCTGACTAATGCGTTGCTGCTGACCCTGCGCGGTAATCCGATCCTCTATCAGGGCGAAGAGCTGGGGCTTCCGCAGGCGGACGTTGCGTTCGAGGACCTGCAAGACCCGGAGGCCATCGCCAACTGGCCGCGCACGCTGGGCCGTGATGGCGCGCGCACGCCGATGCCGTGGGCGAAGGGAAATTCCTATGCGGGGTTCTCCGAGGAAAAGCCCTGGCTGCCAGTGGGGCAGGGACACTCCGAATTGGCGGCGGCGTTGCAGGAGAGTTCCGCAGATTCTGTCCTGAATTTCACGCGTCGAATGCTGGCGGTACGCGAAGGGTCCGCGGCGCTGCGGCTGGGTGATGTTCAGTTCCCGGATATTCCCGGGCCGCTGCTGGCCATTCGCCGGGATATTGCGGGTGAGAGCATCATCGCGCTGTTCAATCTTGGGCACGATGTGGTGTCTGTGCCGCCTGAACTGGTGAGTGGCTACACGGTGCTGATCACATCTGGCGCCGGCGGTGAAACACCGGCGCAGCTTTCAGGGCATGCCGTGTGGATTGGCCAGCGTAAGGGCTGAACTTAAACGAGGCCGCAGGATTCGCGGACGATCAGTTCTGTCGGCAGGCGCTCAGAGCGCATCGGCGAGCTTTCGGTTGCCGAGAGAAGCTTCGACACCATCAGACGGCCTGCCTTGCCCATGTCTTGCGAGATCGTCGTCAGCGACGGGTGGGTGTAGGCCGAGAGCTGGATATTGTCATAGCCGATGACGGCCACTTCTTCCGGAATTTTCCGGCCCGTTTTCAAGAGGCTGCGGATGGCGCCGAGGGCGATGAGGTCGCCGGCGGCGAAAATGCCGTCGAACGTGACGCCGCGCCCGATCAATCCGTCTACGGCGGATTCGGCATAGCTGATCTCGAACTGTGCGGGAACGACGAGGGCGGGATCAACGGAAAGGCCGATGCGGCGGTGGGCTTCGACATAGCCTTCATAGCGCTGCTGCACTTCCGGCGCGGCGGTATCGCCAAGGAAGGCGATGCGGCGGCGGCCGAGATTGAGGAGGTGGGACGTGGCGCGTGTGCCGCCGCGAAGGTTGTCTGAACCGACAGAGCAATATTTCTGGCCGGGCAAGTCGGCGCCCCAGACGATGAAACGGTTTTCGGTTTCGGCGAGGCGGTTGAAGCGGTCGTGCAACTGGCTCTGGCCGAGGAAGATGACGCCGTCGGCGCGGTTGGCGGTCATCAGCGAAGCGAGGTCGTCCTGGCTTTTCGGGGCGAGGTGGGAAATCAGGATGTCGCAGCTGGAGGCGCGCGCGGCTTCGGCGATGCCACCGATGAGTTCCTGGAAAAAGGGGTCGGCGACCTGCGTCTGGCGGGCTTGCGGGGTCGGGATGACGACTGCAATCGTGGCCGATGCGCCCGACAGGAGGGCGGGCATGGACGGGCGGAAATGGTAGTTCTGTTCGCGGGCGATCTTCCAGACGCGGCGCTTGGTTTCATCATTGACCGCGGGGCTGTTGTTCAGTGCGCGCGAGACCGTGGCGATCGACACGCCGGCAATGCTAGCGAGGTCTTCAAGTCGGGTCCGGCTGGACATTTGATGCAAACTCCCGCATATTCATTACAACGTTGTCAATTTGCTCGTGACAAGTCATCTAAGGCAATCTATAGCGAATGTAAATAACTGCAAAGTGAACATCGAGGGCGGATTGTGATGGTATGTAAACTATCCAATCACAATAAAAACAGAGACATAGGCGGAGTGGGGTGTCCCCGTAGGCCGCAAAATATTTGCCTTCCGGGAACGGAAACCGGCCCTGCCGACTTAAGATCGGCGAGCGCAACGGGAAAGGCAGGAGGATTGAGCTGAAATGGCCAAATTTGTACCGGTTGATCCATTCGACATCGTGATTTTCGGCGGCACGGGCGACCTGTCCCGTCGCAAGCTGTTGCCCGCCCTCTGGCACCGCTGGGTCGACGGTCAGATTCCCGAGAACAGTACGATTGTCGGCACGGCGCGCTCTGATCTGGATGCCGCTGGCTACAGAAAACTGGCGCGGGAGGCGTGCAAGGCGGCGTCCGGAGACAGCTGGGACGAGAAAGCCTGGGCTAAGTTCGAGAAGCTGGTGCACTATGTCACCATCGATGCCACCGATCCGAAGGCGGACTGGGGATCGTTGCGCAAGCTGTTGAAGCTCGAGGCGAAGCGGCCGCTGGTGTTCTACCTCGCGACGTCGCCGCATCTCTATGTTGATATCTGCCGCGCGATAGGCGGGGCGGGCCTGGCGGCGGAGCCGGCGCGGGTGGTGTTGGAGAAGCCGATCGGGACGGACCTCGACTCGGCGCGCGCCATCAACGAAGGCGTGGGCGAAGTGTTTGCCGAGCGGCAGGTGTTCCGCATCGACCATTATCTCGGCAAGGAGACAGTGCAGAACCTGATGGTGCTGCGCTTTGCCAATATCCTGTTCGAGCCGCTTTGGTCGCACAACTATATTGACCATGTGCAGATCACAGTGGCCGAGAATCTGGGGCTTGAGGGCCGTGCGGATTATTATGACCGCTCCGGCGCGCTGCGGGACATGGTGCAGAACCATATGCTGCAGCTTCTCTGCCTTACAGCGATGGAGCCGCCGAACAATATTGATGACGACGATATTCGCACCGAGAAGATCAAGGTGCTGAATGCGCTGAGCCCGATTGAGGCCAAGGATGTGCGCAAACAGACCGTACGCGGACAATACACGGCAGGCCTGTTCGACGGCAAGCCGGCGAAGGGTTATCTCGAAGAGTTGTCTTCAGCGAATGGCAGCAAGACAGAAACCTTCGTTGCCGTGAAAGCCGAAGTGAAGAACTGGCGCTGGGCCGGGGTGCCGTTTTACCTGCGCACGGGCAAGCGCATGTCCGGGCGTCATTCCGACATCGTGATCCAATTCAAATCTGCACCGCACAATATCTTTGGTCAGTCGGCAGAAACGGTAAACCGGCTGGTGATCCGCTTGCAGCCGGACGAGGCGGTGCGCCTGTTCGTGCAGATCAAGGAGCCGGGGCCGGGCGGGCTTCGCGTGAAGTCGCTGTGCTCTTCCGATCTCTATGCAGAGAGTTTCACGCTGCGGTATCCGGACGCGTATGAGCGCTTGCTGATGGATATCGTGCGGGGCAATCTCTCGCTGTTCATGCGGCGCGAAGAGGTCGAGGCGGCGTGGCGCTGGGTGGATGGGCTGATCGAGGCCTGGGATGCGAGCGGCTATGCGCCGGAGCCTTATCCGGCAGGTACGGATGGACCACTTTCATCGGCGGTGATGATGGACCGCGACGGGCGGTCCTGGTGGGGTGAGGTGTGAGGACCATGCCTGCAGCAGTCCTCGAGTTTGCTTCACGGGAAGAGGCATCGGGTGTGGCTGCGGAAATGGCGGCCAAGGCGTTGCAGCGTGATATCACCGGTCAGGGTCATGCGAGCCTGTTTGTTTCCGGAGGATCGACACCCGAAGAGATGTTCGTGCAGCTGCGGCGCGAAGAGATTGATTGGCCGCGCGTGACAGTGGGGCTGGTGGATGAGCGCTGGGTGGCGCCGGACGATCCGGAGTCGAATGAGAAGCTCGTGCGTACGCACTTGTTGAGGGACAAAGCGGCAGCGGCCGGGTTCCTACCGATGTGGATGCCGGGCTGCGAGCCTGAACAAGCGGCGGCGGATCGCAGCCGGGCCTATGCGCCGCACTGCAACCGGGCGAGCTTCATGCTGCTCGGGATGGGACTTGATGGACACACGGCGAGCTGGTTTCCGGGTGAGCCGACATTGAGATATCTGTCGTCACGTTCGAACACACAAACAGTAGCTGCGATCCGGGCGGAAGGTGCCTGCACGCCGCAGCGCCTGACGCTTACCGGCCGGCCTGTGGCCGACGCGGTTCGGGCCGTGTTGCTGGTGTTCGGAAAAGAAAAGCGCGCTAAACTCGAAGAGGCGAGGAAGGCAGATCCGCTGCTTTGCCCGGTCCGCTTTGCGATGGATGGATTGGGCGAACGCCTCAGCATTGTTTGGGCACCGTGATGACTGTGAAACTCCACCCCGTTGTTGAACAAGTGACCGCAAGGATCGAGGCGCGTTCGCGCGATACGCGCGCGGCCTATTTGGAATTGATACGTTCCCGGAAGCCGGCGGCGTTTGCACGCAAGCGCCTCGCAGAGGGAAATATTGCGCACCAGTCGGCTGGATGTGCGGTGATCGAGAAAGCCGAGATTCTCGGCGCGTCCTGGCCGGTGATCGGGATCATCACGTCCTATAATGACATGCTGTCGGCGCATGCGCCGTTCGAATCCTATCCGCAGATCATCCGTGAGGCTGCGCGTGAGGTGCATGCCGTGGCACAGGTTGCGGGCGGTGTGCCGGCGATGTGTGACGGCGTCACGCAGGGCCAGGAAGGGATGGAGCTGTCGCTATTTTCGCGCGATGTGATCGCGATGGCATCGGCAATCGGGTTGTCGCATGATGCGTTCGATGCGGCGCTGCATCTGGGCGTTTGCGACAAGATCATTCCCGGCCTGGTTATTGCGGCGCTGCGGTTTGGGTGGCTGCCGTCAGTTTTTGTGCCGGCGGGGCCGATGCCCTCCGGGCTTTCCAATCCGGAAAAGGTCCGCATACGGCAATTGTTCGCGGAAGGGAAAGTGGGGCGCGATGCCCTGCTGAAGGCGGAAGCGGATAGCTATCACTCGCAGGGCACGTGCACCTTTTATGGCACGGCGAACTCCAACCAGATGCTGATGGAAGTGATGGGCCTGCATATGCCGGGCGCAGCGTTTCCAAATCCGGGAACGCCGCTGCGCACAGCATTGACACGAGCGGCGGCGCAGCATGCAGCTTCGATCACGGCGCAGGGCGCGAACTACCGGCCGACGGGCGAACTTGTGGATGCGCGGGCAATCGTGAACGGCATTGTCGGGCTGATGGCGACCGGCGGGTCGACCAATCACGCGTTGCACATTCCGGCGATAGCGGCGGCGGCTGGCATCAGTGTGACGCTGGAAGATTTCGCAGACCTTTCCCACGCAACGCCGCTTCTGGCGCGGGTGTATCCCAACGGATCGGCGGATGTGAATCATTTCCATGCGGCCGGCGGTATGGCGTTCCTGATGGCGCAATTGCTCTCCGCTGGATTGCTGCACGGGGATGCGCTCGGTGTGGCAGGGCCGATATCAGCCTATGCGCGTGAGCCGGTTCTGGTTGATGGCGTGCTGACCTGGCGCGGAGCGCCGGAGGCGAGCGGCGACAGGGATGTGCTGCGTCCGGTGAATGATCCGTTCTCGGAAGACGGCGGCTTGCGCCTGATGCAAGGTCCTCTCGGCGAGGGTGTTTGCAAGGTTTCCGCGGTGAAGGTGGCGCAGCGAATTGTCGAGGCGCCGGCCATGGTTTTCGACTCGCAAGAGGCTCTGAAGAGCGCTTTCGAAGCGGGAAGGCTGGACCGGGATTTCGTGGCGGTCGTTCGGTTCCAGGGGCCGGCGGCGAATGGGATGCCGGAGCTGCATGGTCTTTCGCCTTTGCTGGGCGTGCTGCAGGACCGTGGTCACAAGGTGGCACTGGTTACGGACGGGCGAATGTCAGGCGCGAGCGGGAAGATACCGGCGGCGATTCATATCTGCCCGGAAGCGGCTCGCGGTGGTCCGATTGCGAAAGTCCGGGACGGGGACATCATCCGGCTTGATTCAGAGGCTGGCCGACTGGACGTGAAAGTGGAGCCCAGCGAATTCAACGCGCGCCTGGCGGCGGAGTTCCGGCCGAACCGCGCTCCGGCAGGACTTGGCCGGGAAATGTTCGACATGTTCCGGATGCATGCCTCAACAGCTTCCGAAGGCGCCAGCCCGTTTGGCTTTGCCGGACTTCGGGGCTGATCATGGACGCGCCGATGCTGGTCGGGGATGTTGGCGGTACGAATGTGCGGTTTGCGCTGGCACTGCGTCGCGGCAGCGGCATGCGGATCGAGCGATTCGAGGTTTATCCGGGTAAGGAGTTTCCATCATTTGCGGATGCGCTGCATCGCTATCTCGACCACACCGGCGTTCGGGCCTCTTCCGCGTGTTTTGCCGTGGCCGGGCCAGTCAAGGACGGAGCGGGCGAACTGACGAACCGCAAGTGGACTGTCTCATCGGCTGAGCTTTCAAAGGAGTTCGGAATTCACGATGTGATGGTCGTGAACGATTTTCTCGCAATGGCGAGATCGGTGCCGGAGCTCGAGGATGACGCGTTCGAGGTTCTGTTCGCGGGCGAGGCTGTGCCGGGTGCGCCTATCCTGGTGGCAGGCCCGGGAACGGGATTTGGCGTTTCCACCATCTTGCCCGGCGAGTGCGGCTGGAAAGTCGTGTCGGGCGAGGGCGGGCATATCGCCTATGCCCCGCGCACGGAACTCGAGCGCGACCTCGCAAGAATTCTCACGCGAGATCATGGCTATGTCTCGAATGAGCTGGTCGCATCGGGAAGCGGCCTTCCGGCAGTGCATGCGGCGTTCTGCGAGATCTACGGCGTGCCGATGCGGGAGATGCCGCCGGCTGAGATGCGCACGCGGGCGGATGCTGGAGATACGATGTTCCGGTCGCTGATCGAACTGCGCGCAATGACGGTGATGGGAGCCGTAGGCGACCTGGCGTTGATCAACGGCGCGCTGGGCGGTGTTGTACTTGCAGGCGGCGTGACCGAGCGGATTGTCGATTTTCTCAGGACACCGGAAGCGTTTGCCCGGTTTGCGGATCGCGGGCCGATGAGTGGATATCTCCGCAACTGCCCCGTGCGGCTATTGCATGATCCTGTCGCTCCGCTGATCGGTGCTGCGGCGCATTTCGAGCAGTCCTCACAGTAATTGATTCCCCTCGCGTAAGGCTTCATGCCCTGTTTGTGCGCGATTTTGCTGCGAACTGCAAAATTTGCAAAGATTCAACGTTTGCTGAAGCGTAGGCGGCGCGGCCGGTTAAGCCTAAAAACAAGCGAAAAACCAAGCCATTGCGGGTGCTTTGAGAGATGTCCGTTGCGCCGTGGCAACATTGTCAAGGTTTCTTGAAGTCCAGACTTGCGCAGTTTGCATTTTGTTGCGATACATTTGGAAAGCCACGTTGCGACACGCCGGGCTTGGCACTGGGAGGAGCCGATGGACATCAATCTAAAGCAAAACCGCGCGCGTCTTATGATGAGTGCCGCCACTGGCCTGGTGCTGATCTGGTCGGGTGCAAGCGCTGCCTCTGCGCAGGAAGACACTGGCGCGCCGGCTGCGGAAGAAACCCGCGCCGCAGATGAGGCAGACCGGACGCTTGATACGGTTGTCGTTACCGGTATCCGGTCATCGATCCAGAACTCTCTGCTAACGAAGAAAAACGAAACGTCGATCGTCGAGGTCATCTCTGCGGAAGACATCGGCAAGCTGCCGGACCTTTCGATTGCCGACTCTCTGGCGCGATTGCCGGGCGTCACGGCTCAGCGGGTACGGGGCCGGTCGCAGCAGATATCCATTCGCGGCCTTGGTCCGGATTTCTCTATCGCACTTCTCAACGGTCGTGAGCAGGTTTCGGCCGGCAACAACCGCGGCATCGAGTTTGACCAGTTTCCGTCGGAACTCGTCTCCCAAGGCATTGTCTACAAGACGCCGGACGCAAAACTCGCAGCGACCGGAATTGCGGGCGCTGTTGACCTCAGAACTGTCCGGCCGCTCGACTATGGTGATCGCCGCATCAACCTGTCGGGCAAGTATGTCTACAATGACTCCGAGGTCTCAAATCCCGACTTCGAAGACAATGGCTACCGGTTCTTCGGGTCCCTGATTGATCAAAACGCAGATGGCACGATTGGCTGGTCGCTGGGCATTACCCATCAATCCGACCCGACGAATTTCTCGTCGCGGGAACTGAAAACGAATGCTGGCCAGACATCGTCGACCCAACCGGGCGGCGGGATCATCTATCCGTCTGATAACCCGCGCACGGGCGTTGTCTCGCGCGAATTCAAGCGGACTTCGGCAGTCGGCACGCTGCAGTTTGAACCGACGGACCGGTTCCAGACGACAATAGATGCCTTCTACACCGATACAGAAGACGCAGGCATTTTCCGCGGCGTTGAAACCCCGATCGCATCCTGGAGCGGCGCGCAGTTCGCCGGTGCAACTGGCAGCGGTGTGTTTGCTGACACGGCAACTTTCACGGATGTCGTGCCGATCCTGCGCACTGATACGGAAGGCGCGACGGCTGAAATCTTCTCTTTCGGCATCAACAGCTCCTATGAGGTCACTGACCGGTTCCGTATCTCGGGAGACCTCAGCCGATCGAAACTGGAACGTTCGGATACGGACTATGAGTCCTATGCCGGCACGGGTCCGGGCCGCTCGGGCGCACAGGATACTCAGACCTTCACACTGCGCCCTGATGGCGATTACAGCATATCCGGTTTGCTGGACTATACCGACCCGGCGCTGATCGTTCTGACGGATCCGGGTGGCTGGGGCCAGGTCGGCTTCCTGCGCAACACGGATATCGAAGACGAGCTGACGCAGATCCGGATCGAGGCGGAATATGATCTCGACATGGGATTCATTTCCGGGATCACGGGTGGTGTTCTGAAAACGGACCGTGAGAAGACGTTTGATGACAATCCGTTTTTCCTTCGGCAGTCGGCTCAATTCGTGGGTGGATCTCTGGCGATTCCGGCGAACAGGATCCTTGGCCAAACCAATAGCGGCTCTATCGGACAGAACATCATTGCCTATGATCCGTCGAGCTTCCTGACAGACGGCACCTATTTCGTGCAGGACTGCTCGCTTGTTCCGGGCTGTGTCGAAACGGAATGGACGGTCGAGGAAGATATCACGACCCTTTACGGGATGGCGAAGCTCAACGGTTCGCTCGGCGCGATGCCGCTGACCGGCAACGTCGGGTTCCAGTATATCGACACGACACAGAAATCGACGGGCACGCTGGCCGGGATTGGCCGGCAGACGGTGGAAGAATCGTACACGGATTTCCTCCCAAGCCTCAATCTCAGCCTTGAAGTGATGCCGGATACGCTTGTTCGTTTTGCGGCGGCGAAATCGATCACTCGCGCACGTCTTGACCAGCTGGCAGCAAACCAGTCGTTCGACCGGAATTCGATTGTCTGTCCGGATGGCAACTCGGACGGTGTCCCGGATGCCATCATTGGGCATAACCCGCCGAACCAGACCTGCTTCTCACTCGGCGGTGGCAACCCGTTCCTGCGGCCGTACCAGTCGACACAGTTCGACCTTGCCTTCGAGAAATACTTCGGATCGGCAACGGCAGTCTCACTCGCCTTCTTCCACAAGGATCTCGAAGACTGGGTGCTTGACCGTGCGATGGTTGTCGATGGTTCAGCTTACTATCAGGCCGCTGGCCTCGGCGCATTCCTCGCGGCAAACCCGGGCATCGCGTCGACACGGCTTTCTGGCCCTGTGAACTTCGCGGAAGGATCGATCACCGGTTACGAAGTGACGGCCCGCGTTAGCATGGATGATGTCATGCCGGGCGTGCTCGATGGCTTTGGCTTCGGCGGCGCTTATACCTTCTCCGAGAATGGTCTCGAAGACGAGAACGGCAACACGATCACCATTCCGGGGCAGTCTGACATCGTCTGGTCGGCGGATGTGTACTACGAGAAGTATGGCTGGAAGGCAAAGCTGAGCTCGCGTTACCGGTCGGGCTTCCTCTCGGAGATCCTGCAGTTTGACGGCACCCTGACAGGCGCGCGGGCGCTGGAAGAGACTGTGCTGGATGCGCAGATCGGATATGAGTGGGAAAACGGCCCGCTTGCCGGTTTCGCAATCAACCTCGAAATCTACAACCTGACGGACGAGCCCTTCCGGACCGAGAACCAGCTGTTCTACGATCCGATAGGTGGCGGACCGGATATCCCGACCAACGACTTCTATGTCAGTCGGCATGAACAATACGGCACCACCTACAACATCACGATCTCGAAGAAGTTCTGATTGCGGTGAAGCGGTAGTTCCTACCCGGGGCTCGCCAGGAATGGCGGGCCCCGATCTGTTTGGAGAGACGCTGCAGCCTGCTAAGAATGGCGTAGGCGGCGGCAGCGAAGTCAGGAAGGCCCATGCAGCACGAGCAGATACGCAGCATTGTGATTGTCGGCGGCGGCACGGCCGGCTGGATTGCGTCTGCTGCGCTATCGAAGTTCCTGCCGAAAACTATCCGCATCACGCTGGTGGAGTCCGAGGCAATCGGGACCGTCGGCGTTGGTGAGGCAACGATCCCTCAGATCCGCCGTCTGAATGCTTCGCTGGGGTTGGATGAGGACGCGTTCATCCGCGCGACGCAGGCATCGTTCAAGCTCGGCGTCGAGTTTGTAAATTGGGGGAGGGTCGGCGACCGGTACATCCACACCTTCGGCGACCCAGGTATCAATCTCGCCAATCTTCACTTTCATCACTACTGGCTGCGCGCGCGGGCGGAGGGCAGCACAGCGAGCCTGTGGGATTATTCGCTGCATCACAAAGTGGCGTATGCGAACAAGTTCGGGCGGTTGGACCGCGTCGGCAATTCATCAATGACGGGGCTTGCCTACGCGTTCCATTTTGATGCCGGACTGTATGCGGCATTCTTGCGGAAGTTTGCCGAAGCGGGAGGCGTCACGCGGATTGAAGGGAAGATCGAAAAGGTTTCACTGAACAGCGAGACGGGCTTTGTTGAGTCAATATCGCTCGACCGGGGTGATGTGATCGCGGGCGATCTATTTATTGATTGCTCAGGCTTCCGCGGAATGCTGATCGGCGAGGCGTTGGGGGTTGGCTATCAAGACTGGTCTAAATGGCTGCCGTGCAACCGCGCGCTGGCTGTGGCGTGCGAGCGGGTGGAGCCGTTACTGCCCTATACACGGGCGACGGCGCGCGATGCAGGGTGGCAGTGGCGCATTCCGCTGCAGCACCGAACCGGCAACGGCCATGTGTTCTGCGACAGCTTCCTCTCGGAAGAAGCCGCGCAGCGAACGCTGGTTGAAAATCTTGACGGCGCAATGATTGGCGAGCTGCGCCCGTTGCGCTTCACGACAGGAAGAAGGGAAAAGTTCTGGCACAAGAACTGTGTGTCGATTGGCCTCGCGAGCGGGTTCCTGGAGCCGCTGGAGTCAACATCGATCCATCTAATTCAGTCGAACATCTCGCGGCTGATCGAGCTTTTCCCGACGCGCGCTTTTGAGCGGACAGCGATAGCCGAGTACAACCGGCGCGTCGGGCATGAGTTTGAACTCATCCGCGACTTCCTGATTCTTCACTATCATCAGACATCGCGTGAAGATTCAGAGTTCTGGCGCTACTGCGCAAACATGGACATCCCGGACAGTCTTTCGGCGAAGATGGAGCTGTTCTGTGGGAACGGCTTGCTGCACAAGGATGCCGAGGACCTGTTCCGCGAGTCGAGTTGGGTGCAGGTGATGGTCGGTCAGGAGCTGGAGCCTGCAGGATATCACGCGATGGCGGATCGTTTGTCGGCAGAGCAGCTGACCAGTTTTCTCAAGGATGTCCGAAGGCTGATAGACCGGGCGGAGGCATCCTTGCCGGGGCATTCAGAGTTCATTGAAGCTCACTGCAGGTCAGATCGGCTGTAGGCGTTCAAGAAGTCACGGTGGCCGGGCATGGCGGCGACGGCTTCTGTCATGGCGGCACGGATCTGTGCCATACGTTCGGCGACAGGCACATCCTTGCGCAGTCCCGACAGTGCAGGCGCGCGTTCCGGGATGATGCCCTGGCCGATCAGTACGGCGATCCAGCTGGGATTGGAGAAGAGCTCGCGCTCATCGGAAACGATGATGCCGTGGCTGCGGAAGTGATCGATCTTGTATTGCAGGCGGTCCGGGATTTCCATGGTCGCGCAGTAGCGCCAGAATTCGTCGCTGCGCCGCTCAGTTGCCTTGTAGTGCAGGATCAGGAAGTCGCGGATGCGCTCGTACTCGGCGGCCGTGAGCGCGTTGTACTCGTCGATCAGCAGGGGCGACATCTGCTTGTCCGGGAACAGGGCGAGCAGACGGAGGATGCCGTATTGGATGAGGTGGAGGCTGGTTGATTCCAGTGGCTCCATGAACCCGGCGGAAAGGCCGATAGCGACGCAGTTCTTGTTCCAGAACTTCTTCCGTCTGCCGGTGACGAAGTGGATATGGCGCGGCTCGGCAAGAGGTTCATTGTCCAGCGAACGGCGCAGTTCAGCTTCAGCGTCTTCGGCGCTCAGAAAACTGCTACAGTAGACATAACCATTGCCGACACGGTGTTGCAGCGGGATGCGCCATTGCCAGCCAGCGGCCTTGGCTGTGGACTTTGTGTAGGGGTGCAAGGGTTGGTCTGATTTGCAGGGGGCCGCGACGGCGCGGTTGCAAGGCAGCCAGTGAGACCAGTCTTCGTAACCGGTCTGCAGGGTCTTCTCGATCAGGAAGCCGAAGAATCCGGTGCAATCGATGAACAGGTCGCCGNCGAAGGTGTAACCGTCCGAGAGGGCGACGGACCGGATGAAGCCGGTTGCGGGGTCTTGGGTGGCCGAAACGACCCGGCCTTCGACCCGGCTGACGCCGCGCGCTTCGGAATAGCCGCGAAGATATTTGGCATAAAGACCCGCATCGAAATGGTAGGCATAGTCGAAAGTGGACTGAATCTGGCGCCGGTCCTTCGAGGGGTGTTCGAACCGGCCGGCTTTGGCGACGGCCCAGGCCATCGAGAACTCGTCCGGCGGACCAGCGCGGCCGGCGACCTTTTCGCGGATCCAGTACTGATAGAAGGGCAGGTCATCGAACTCGGCGCCATATTGGCCGAAGGGGTGGAAGTAGGCGTGGCCTTCGCGGGTCCAGTTGATGAACTCGATGCCTAGCTTGAAGGTGCCGCTGGTCTCCCTGAGGAAAGTTGCCTCATCGATTCCCAGTCGTGCATTGAAATGCCGCACCGGAGGAATCGTTGCTTCGCCGACTCCAATCGTTCCGATCTCTTCGGACTCGATCAGCGTGATCTTGCATGAGCCTTGCGAGCCATTCGCAAGAGCGGCGGCAGCCATCCATCCGGCAGACCCGCCGCCAAGGATGACTATTCGCTCGATTGGGGCGTTATGTCCCTGCATTCTTGAAAGATTTCCAGCTGCTGAGCGATCGTAACGCGGCGCCATTTATTGTCCATGCGTGACGCACCGCCGCAGCGAGAATACCGTGAATAGCGGGCTTCAGCCGGTATACTGTAAATCTGTCGGAAACCGGCGCGTGGCTCAGTTGCGCAGCACACAAAACCGTCCTAATCGGGCGGCGGACCTATTTGGGAGCGGCAACCAATGTCGGAAGTTGAACGTCTCGCCCTAGACTACTTGCCCGTGATCTTCTTTCTCGTGCTCGGCGCGGTGATCTCGGGCCTGTTCGTCGTGGGATCGGTGCTGTTGGCGCCGTCGAAGCCGGATCCGGAGAAGAACTCGGCCTACGAGTGCGGGTTCAACGCATTCGACGATGCACGGATGAAGTTTGACGTTCGCTTCTATCTCGTCGCCATCCTGTTCATCATTTTCGACTTGGAGGTCGCGTTCCTGTTTCCCTGGGCGGTCAGCCTGGGTGACATTGGGATTTTAGGGTTCTGGTCGATGGTCGGTTTCCTTGGGGTGCTGACGGTCGGCTTCATTTATGAGTGGCGCCGCGGTGCGCTGGAGTGGGAGTGATGTCAGACACATCCTACAAACCTTATGCACTGGGCGCGGCCCGAGCCGGCGTTGAAGGGGGCTACAAGCCTGGCAGCGACGACCCGTTTTATACCGGCCTGTCGGACCAACTCGCGGACAAGGGCTACTTCACGGCCGCTGCGGACGACCTGATCACCTGGGCACGCACCGGCTCGCTGATGTGGATGACATTCGGTCTCGCGTGCTGCGCGGTTGAGATGATGCACGCCGGCAACCCGCGGTATGACCTTGAGCGCTTCGGAATGGCCCCGCGGGGCTCGCCGCGCCAGTCTGACGTGATGATCGTCGCCGGTACACTGACCAACAAGATGGCCCCGGCGCTGCGTAAGGTCTACGACCAAATGCCGGAGCCGCGCTACGTCATCTCGATGGGCAGCTGTGCCAATGGCGGCGGCTATTACCACTACAGCTACAGCGTCGTGCGCGGCTGCGACCGGATCGTTCCGGTGGACATCTATATTCCGGGCTGCCCGCCGACCGCTGAGGCGTTGGTTTATGGCTTCCTGCAGCTGCAGAAGAAAATCCGCCGAGAAGGCTCGCTGGAGCGATAGGGGCGGACATGTCGACTGAGAACCTTGCTGACCTTGCCGCTCATATCGAAAGCCGGATGCCGGATGCGGTACGCTCGACCCAGATCGTGGTGGGCGAACTCACGGTGCTCGCAGAGCGCGACCATATCCTGGCGCTCCTGCGTTTCCTGCGTGATGATCAGCAGTGCAATTTCGAAACGCTGATCGATATCTGCGGCGTGGACTATCCGGAGCGCGGTGAGCGCTTTGAGGTTGTTTATCACCTCCTGTCGATGCGGATGAACCACCGGGTTCGCGTGCGCATCCGCACGGATGAAGAAACGCCGGTTGTGAGCTGCGTGCCGATCTGGCCGGCGGCCAACTGGTTCGAGCGCGAGGCGTTCGACCTGTTCGGCATCGTGTTCGAGGGGCATGCCGACCTGCGCCGCATCCTGACCGACTACGGCTTCATCGGCCATCCATTCCGCAAGGACTTCCCGATCTCCGGCCATGTCGAGATGCGCTACGACGCCGAGCGGCAGCGCGTGATTTACCAGCCGGTGACGATCGAGCCGCGCGAGATCACGCCGCGCGTCGTGCGCGAGGAAAACTACGGGGGCCTGCGCTGACATGGCCGAGATCAAGAACTACACGCTCAACTTCGGTCCGCAGCATCCTGCGGCGCACGGCGTGCTGCGCNNTGGTTCGAGCGCGAGGCGTTCGACATGTATGGCATCCAGTTCTCGGACCATCCGGACCTGCGCCGCATACTGACGGATTATGGATTCGAAGGTTTCCCGCTGCGGAAGGATTTCCCGCTGACCGGGCATTATGAAGTGCGCTTCGATGATCTCGAGAAGCGCGTCATCTACGAGCCCGTGAAACTGACGCAGGAATATCGCAACTTTGATTTCCTCTCGCCCTGGGAAGGTATGACTGCCGAAATTCCCGGCGATGAGAAGGCGAGCGGGAGCTGACGGACATGGCTGACACCGCCCACCTGACGGAAGTCGAAGACCGCAAGTTCACGCTGAATTTCGGACCGCAGCATCCTGCGGCCCACGGCGTGCTGCGCATGATCATGGACCTCGACGGCGAGGTTGTGACGCGCATCGATAGCCATATCGGTCTCTTGCACCGCGGCACGGAAAAGCTGCTCGAGTACAAGACGTACCTGCAGGGCATGCCGTATTTCGACCGGCTCGATTACTGCGCGCCGATGAACCAGGAGCACGCCTGGTGCCTTGCGATTGAAAAGCTGCTAGGTATTGAAGTGCCGCGCCGCGCGAGCCTGATCCGCGTTCTCTATTCAGAGATGGGCCGGATCATGTCGCACATGCTGAACGTGACGACGCAGGCCATGGACGTCGGTGCGCTGACGCCGATCACCTGGGGCTTTGAGGAGCGCGAGAAGCTGTGCGTGTTCTATGAGCGCGCTTCCGGCAGCCGCATGCACGCCGCTTATTTCCGCCCCGGCGGCGTCCATCAGGACCTGCCGCAGCGTCTCATCGACGATATCGCGACCTGGTGTGAACAGTTCCCCGAGAAGCTCGACCGGATCGAAGGGCTGATCACCGAGAACCGCATCTTCAAACAGCGCAACGTTGATATCGGCGTTGTCGATCAGCGCACGATCATGGACTGGGGTTTCTCTGGCGTGATGGTGCGCGGCTCAGGACTCGCATGGGATCTGCGCCGTTCGCAGCCCTACGAGTGCTACAACGAACTGAAGTTCAAGGTTCCGGTTGGTCGCAACGGCGACAACTACGACCGCTATGTTTGCCGTATGGAAGAGATGCGCGAGTCGACGAAGATCATGCAGCAGTGCATCGAACTTCTCGCGAAGGAAGGCCCTGGGCCGGTCCTGCTTGCCGGTTCCAAACTGTCGCCGCCGCGCCGCGCCGAAATGAAGAATTCGATGGAAGCGCTGATCCATCACTTCAAGCT
>DNFL01000079.1:0-12129 GCA_003486945.1 Hyphomonas sp.
TCTCTTCCTCGGCGCCGCGGACTGGAGCTGGGAGGCCGGCCCAGTCGAAACCGGCTTTGAAACAAGCCTGTGGGACGAGCTCTACAAGAACATCTTCTTCACTGCCTCAGGCCTCGCGCGCCTTGGCCTGACCGAAGGAGAGCTTGCCCAGTTTCCAAAAGAATTCCGGGAGGGGATGACAGACCGGGCTACGCTGCTGGGCGACAAGTTCTCGCATCACCCCCGCCGCTGGGGCCTTCCTGCCCGCAACTGGCCTTCTTCCCGGGCTGGCACGGCCCCGCCGGTCGAACTCTCCGAAGTCGATTTTGCCATTCACGCCCGTTCCGGCCGGGGCTACGGGCCCGGCGAAGGTCAGCTGGAAGCAGGCCATATTCCCTTCGGCGAAATGGCCACGTCCCTCCTGGATGCGTCGCCGCTTGAAGGTTTTGAACTCCTCTACAAGCGATTTGAAGCGCAGTACGTCCAGCGCACCTCCGCATTTACAGCAGAGGCCGGGACAAACAATCTCGGCGCGTTTGACTGGCTGCTTCAGCAGTTCGGTCGAACGTCAGAAGGTACCATGCGCACGCCGATCGAAGGCTTCATCGCTTTCATCGACCTGATGGGCCGCAGGTACGGATTTTCGATCATCAGCGTGCAGGACATGTACCGGCCGGACGCGGCAAACTCTGTGCGGGACAACCGGACAAGCCCGCCTGAAAGCAGCACGTCGACTGATCATTTCGGCTTCAAGGACGGGATCAGCCAACCGGTCATCGTCGATTCCAGCGCTGAAGCCGCCCGCCCAACAGATGTGTATGCCGGTGACGTCCTCTATGGCTACCGCAACCTGCGCGGTGACAGCCACCTGCCACAAACCCACAAAAGCATCCTCTTCAACGGAAGCTTTGTTGCCGTCCGCAAGATTGCACAGGATGTCGGCGCTTTCCGCAGCCTTGTTGCCGGCGAACCGAGCCTGGAGGGCGGCGCGCGACTGGTTGGCAGGACGCCGGACGGCGTGCCCCTGGCTGCGCCCCAGGACCTTCAGAACGATTTCAAATACAATCAGGATCCGGAAGGGCGTGCCTGCCCCTTCTCTGCACATATCCGCCTTGCCAATCCGCGCGGCGAGTTCCACGGCCGGCGCCATCCGATGATGCTCCGGCGCGGCATGAGCTATGGTCCGAAGTTCGAACCAGACAATCCATCGACACAAGGCGCCGAGCGCGGGGTCGTCTTTATAGCATTTTGCGCGAGCCTTGCTGAACAATACGAAGTAGTTCAGCGCTGGCTCAATGCCGGCAACCCGACGGGTGTGGCCTCTGTTCAGAACGATCCGCTCACAGGAACGCCGCCCGCCTCTGGTCCGCGTGTCTTTCGGTTCTTCGATGCAGGAGGGCATGTCCGCCGCTGCGAAATGAAGTCGCCGCTGACGCGGCTTGAATGGGGACACTATTTCTTCTGCCCCTCCCGGACAGCGCTCCTTGCGATCACCGCACCGCGTGAAGCGCGACGCCGGAACCCTGACGCTGATGACGGCGAAGCCTTCCTCCGGGAGATCGAGGCAATGCCTCCATCCCGTCAGCAGGAAGCCTGGAAGCGTATCCTTGAAGATTTCCTGGCAAAGGATCCCGGCGAGCAGAACATTGCGCCCAGGGTCTGGCAGGCCATTCAGGCGCGCGGAGGGGCATACCGGATCAGCGCCGGCGTGGCGTTTGATGAAGGCTCTGAAGAAAACACCCAGCCCGTCGTGCTCGTAACCGATCCGGGCCTGATCCGCGACGTATTCAGAAATCGCCCCGCCGCCGGCGATGCAGCTGGAACGCCGGCGAAGGCGTGCCCCTATTCGTCAAAGGAACAGTTCGACCGCATCAGCCAGCGCGGCTTCGGCACAATCTACGTGTCACTTGATGCACCGGACTCGGCCGAAGACCCTGCGGGATATGCGCAGAGCCGGTACGTTCGCGAAGCCTATCCGACAAACGACATTCTCCTGGCCTACTCCTATGAGCGCGCCGTCAAGGCGGGCTTTGAAGCAGGCTCCTATGTGCTCGGAAAGCAGAAGCTGGTTGCCGAGAAGCTTGCGGTACTTCGAAAGCAGCCGCCGGAGTTCAAGATCGAACTCGGCCGCCAGTATATCCAGCCGGCTCTCGGCGTCCTTTGTGAAGGATGGTTCGGGATACCGGATGGTCAGTTCATCGAACCTGGTGGCTGGAACTGGAACACACCGAGGAAGTCAGTCTGCCCCGGAGATTTCATGGCCCCGTCGCGCCATGCTTTCTACCCGCGCCCATCCCGGGCGATAACAAAATATGGCCTGCGCCATGGACGCGCGCTCAAATGCGCCGTCGAAACTTACATCGAGCGCTGGTGGGAGGACCCTGGATTTCTGAAAGGCTCCGTAGCCAACCAGATGCACCGGGAGATCAAGGCAAGATCGGACGCTGACCCGAGACCTGATGCAGAAGCCGAGTTCAAGGACCTGCTTGGCCGCAACCTGATCGGCATCATGATCGGCGCCCTCCCGCCAATGGACGCAAACCTTCGGTGGACCTTGTATGAGTGGCTTGAAACCGAAGCGCTCTGGCGCCACCAGGCGAGCCTTGCAGAAGCGATTTCGTCCGGATCATCCGGGGACTGGGGCGCGATGCGCGCTGCACTTGAAGAGCCGGTTGTACGGGCGATGAGCCTGCGTCCGGCGCCTGACCTTATCTATCGGACGGTCGATGCCGGTGAGATCGATATCGGGCCTGTGAGCGCCAAGCGCCGCGACATGGTCATCCTTTGCCTTCCGGGCGCGACGCAGGCACTCCTTGCGGATGGAACGCCCAGCGCAGAACTCATTTTTGGCGGTCACCGGAAAGCGCCGGACGGCACGCAGCTCGCCGATCATCCGCTGCACGCCTGTCCGGCCATGGACATGGCGATGGGCGGGATGACAGGGATCCTCGCCGCGCTCCTGAGCGCCGGCAGGATTCAGGGACTGCCCGCCTCACTGATCGTGCGAGTTTCGGATTGGACGTGAAGCGATTGCATGTGGGGAGCCGAAGCGCCGTAGAATGCGCAAGCCGGGCCGGCCAATCCAGCCTCCTGCGACGTACACGGATCTTTCACTGAAAGGCGTTCGGCTAAGCCTTCTGTCAGAACTGCCTCCCGGGCGGAGCCTCGACGGGCCGCTGCCCGCCTTGCGCGGCTGATATAGTAGCTGGCAGGTTTTTTCAGTTCGCCCCGAACAGCAAGCATGGCGAGACCGCGCCAAGCAAAAGCTTCCCCTAGTCGGTCTCCCTTGAGCGCTCTTGCGAACGCGAGCGCTGCGTAGCGCGCCGCCTCCTCACGGTTTCCGAGGCGCGCGTGTCCATCAGCAAGGTAGCCATAGTTGAGCGAGATGTATTGCTGGCTGCCGCCGGCAACCATCCATTCTGCAACGCGCGCGATACGCTCCAGTGCGGCCGCGTCGCCGTTGAGATAGAACTCGGCCGCGCCTGTCAGCGCCTGCGACATGGCGAAGTGATAGCGCGAGCGCATTTGTCCTGCCATCCTGCCGACTTCGCCGGAAATGCGCACCGTCTCCGCAAACCTGCCGTGCCAGAGATGCGCGGCGCTGCGGTGCCCGAGGATTGACATGCAGACCTCGTGCTGGACCGGCATCATGATCTCGATGGCTTCGTCAAACAGCGCGCAGGATGTGTCAAAATCCCCCTCGTCTGACAGCGCAAACGCTTTGCAGGAAAGCGCGTAGGCGAGAGTGACTGAAGGCGCGCCCGGCTTCCGGCGCAGGCGGCGCATCTCAATCTCAGGATCAAGGAATTCAAACGCGCGCTTGTAATCACAAGCCGCTGCATTTGCCTGCCCGATCGACACCTGGAGCTGGCTCTGGAGCACGTCATCTGCTCGCTCACGCGCCGCTGTCAGGGAGGCTTCATAATGTCGGAGCGCCTTGCGCGGTTCTCCCAGTCCATAGAGGATCGAGCCAAGCCAGTACTGGCCGTGAGCAATACCGGCGGTGTCCTGGTAACGGGTCATCAGGCCAGTGCCCGTCTCGAGGACCCTCACCTGTTCCCAGCCCGGATCAACCAGGCAGGCCTGGACATATTTGCGCAGGACATCGCCGGTGCGGGGGTCAGGTTCGGTTCCCTTCGCGATGGCCTCCAGGGCCAGTTCCAGATGCACCTGCGCCCGGTCGAGCGCAGACGCTGAGAGCGCTGCAGTGCCCGCGGTCAGCGCGTGACTGATGGCGCGGGCCCGCTGGCCACTCTGCATCAGATGGTGGGCAAGCGCTCCGTGGTCTGTCTTTTCCGAGATGCTTTCAAGTGTTTCAACGACGCGCGCGTGACACGCCTGACGCTCCGCAAGGCCGATCAGGGCATAGACCGCCTCCCGCGTCAGGCCATGCTTGAACCTCACATATCCCGGCGTTTCGCAAGGATAGAGAAAATCGGCGCTTCTCAGCTGGCCGAGGATCTCCGGCGACAAAGTGTGGCCTATCGCGCCCTCCAGAAGCACAAGAGGCACTATATGCCCGATCACCGCAGCCATTCGCACGATGGACGATAACTCGCGTGGCAGACGGTCGAACCGCGCACTGACAGATGCCCGCAGGGAGGTATCATTCCTGCCAAGCAGGAATGGCCGCTCGGCATACCCGGCCGCGTGGCAAAGTTCCTCCGTATAGAGAGGATTGCCACCGGCGTGCACCTGGATCCCTTCGGCAAGGAACGGGTCAAGGGACGGCGCGACCACCTCGATGATCCTGGTCGTCTCTTCCGGTGAGAGCGGCGCAAGCCGGCGGAGTTCTGCACTCTTCAACTCGGCAAAATCGAGTTCGAATTGGCGGGTAGCAAGGACAACCGTGACCCCGGGCAACTCAAGGCGCGAGAAATGGGAGAGAAAGGCGCGCGAGGCCGCATCTGCCCAGTGCCAGTCATCAAAGAAAATGATTGCCGGCTGCTCTCGCCTCGCAGATCTCAGAACCCCTGCGAAGCCGCGTGCAAGGTCTTCAAGGGCCTTGTCAGATACAGACAGGGACGCCGCTTCAAGAACCTGGCCAAGCCGGGCAAGATCCGCGCCCGCCTGCGCGCCGCCGGATGGATCGAGAAGCGGTAGCGCGGCCTGGCGGACGGGCTGCAGGGGCGCTGAGCCGAGATAGGCTTCACAATACCCCCAATAGGTGGCCGCACCGGCAGCGGCCGCTCTCTTTAGAAACTCGAAGACGAGGCGCGTCTTGCCCAGTCCGGCCTCGCCCTGGATCATAGCGATTGAAGGCGTCTGCAATGGGCGCTGAGAGATGTCCCAGAGCCATTCAAGGTCTGCAGCGCGCCCAAAGAACGGCGTCTGCGCATCCGGGATCCTCGGGTGGCGCCCCGGCGCCGTCTGCCTCCTGGCGATCAGGCGTTGAACCATCACGCTGCCCCGGCTTGCCTTGAGGGTCAGAGGCTCAGGGGGCCCAGCCTCGAACAGGCGGCGATCGGGGCCGAACGCTTCTGCACTGATGAGGATCTCGCCGCGCCCGGCCTGATCGCAGAGCCTTGCGGCCACATTGGTCGGCTCGCCTAGGATCTCGTAGCGGCCCCGCGACATGTCACCTTCGCGGACGATCACGATCCCCGAATGGATCCCCGTATGCAGCGAGAGGCCAGGCGCAAGTCGAGGTACGATCTCGTGCAATTCGAGCGCTGTTTCGATGGCGCGCCTTGTGGCGTCCTCCTGAACTGAGGGGTAGCCGAAAATGTAGAGGAACCCGTCTCCGTCAATTCGCACCAGGCTTCCGCCATGGCGATCGATGCAGCCCGTCATGGCCCCGCGGATGCCGTCGAGAAGGCCCGCATACTCTTCCGGCTCAAGACGCGAAGAAAGTTCGGTAGACCCGGAAAGATCGGAAAAGACGATGGAAACCTGGCACCGCGCCTCGCTGCTTCCAGGAACCTCTGTCATTTCCTGTCCGCCCCCGGTCCTCCCGGAGAGTATAGCGCATCCTGCTCCGGTTGCAAAATATTCTCGCGCGGAGAGCGCTTAGCGTACCGTTTCTATGATCTCCATCCGGGTCCGAAGCTTCTTGAAGAAATCAGGGTGGCGGAAATAGGCCGTATGCGAGCTGACAATGTCGGCATCGAGCCTCAGTTCGAAGTCACTGGCTGCCGGAAAGACAGGCGCGCATTTGAACGCAAGCAGGTCATACCGGCCGTAGCAGTTGAGCCAGTTCCGGATGAGCCCGCCCGGTCCGGTCATACCTGCTGGTGCGGCCGGCACGAGGTTCGCCTCGCGGAAGAACCCAAGCGGGCAGCCGACAGTCATGAAAAGGTCTACGCGAAGTTCCCGCTGGGCATCTGCCTCAATCTGGCGAACCACGGTCTCGTTCGCGAGAAGCTCGTAGAGAATGACGGCTCCGAGACTGTAACCGACGAGGACCAGCGGCCCGCTGCCCTGCCGACATGCCTCAACAAGGCTCCGGTGCACCAGAGACCTGATACCTCGCCGGCTCGGTCCGCAGGTCATGTAGTGAATGACGTCGCCGGTGAACACACCGACCGGCGCAGAGAGACGCCGCGCAAGCCGGATGACCAGTTCGCTGAGCAGCTTTCCAACCGTGTTTGCAGACGCAGCGAGCCCTTGGGCGGAAGGCTGGCGGGACTGGGCCAGTGAGACCACTTCGCCCAGCAGTTCTTCATCCGTGGCGCACCGGTGGACAAGGCTCAGGATTTCGCCGGCCTCACCTTCGATGTAGAGCGCAGCGAGCTTTTCGGAGAGATCAGCCAGAAACGGGTCTGCATCCCGTTCTGCAAGCTCGGACGCAAGAATCGAAAGTGAAACCAGAGCCGCCTCCGGATCAATCTTCATCCGTGTAAGGAGTAGCTGGTGAGCCGGAGCAAGGGCTGTTTCCATCAGCCATCTCGGATCTGGACGGTCCGGATCCGGAACTGTCTGGAACGTGTCTTGCTGGACTCCAAAATCACCCCAACAAGGATCCTGAAACCGCACCTCCCGCCCCGGGAAGGCGAAGCGTCGGAACATGGTGCGCCGGGCCTCAACGCTGGCATCGAAGGCCGGCCCGCAGCGCGTCGCTACACCGTGTACAAAAACGAGCCTGACCATGTTTTCCCCTTGCTTACCGCCCGTCTAGCCCGGGTAAGTCCGGAATATCTGTGATGAATGGTACACTGAGGCGCGCCCTGCCGCGAAATGGATCACAATCCGGTACCGAGACATAGCGCTCGCGTACGAATGATGCCGGGTCACGCCGGTTCAAGTCAGCGCGGCGCCAACGCCTTCAGCACCCGCGACATGGTCCTCAATGTTTCGGAAGAGGATGTCCTGCGCAGCACCTGTCCGCACTCCATGCGCAGCCGATCAGCTTCGTGGTCCGAAGTCGAGGCAACTGCACTTTCGAAAAGGTCCGCAATATCGATGCCCAGGATTTCGGCGACGCCGGGCATCATGCCGGCGCTGAGCCGGTTAGTGCCGGTTTCGTATTTCTGCAGCTGCTGGTGGCTGATGCCGAGGGCGGCAGACATCTCCTGCAAGGTCAGATGCTGCGACTGGCGCAACCGCCTGATATTCTGACCAACGACGAGATCGATTTCATTCGGCGAGCGCGAACCGGCTTCCCGGCGGTGTGGCACGATACAGTATCCTCTTGGACTCGAGAGGAATTACTACACCTGTGTTGCAGACACCTTCCAGTGGGCGCAAAAAAAATAGCCTGCCCCAAAAAGCTCGGGGCAGGCCTAAAACTGGGGACCAATGTAACGCGGCGACTTCAGTTGCTGGACGGGCGACCGTTGCCACCGGACCTGCCACCTGACGCTGCTGCAGCAGTACCCAGGCCAAAAACTGCAGCGAGCGGCATCGCAGCACCAACGCCGCGTCCACCTTCAATCGCAGCATCAGCCAGGATCGTTCCTGAAGGGTCTACAGATGCGATTGCCTTGGTGCAGAATTCGTCATCGACGATGATCGACTCAAGGCTTCCCAGCTGGCGCGTGCAGTCCGCCACCGAAATCTCGGCAGTGCCGCCCGAGCGCGTGATGACCTGATCGCCTTCGAAGATAACGTCATCTTTCGAAAGGCTGAAGGTCTCGTTGCCGCGAACGACAATGACCTGATCGGCTTCGCCCGTCGTCGCCGTGACGGCCCCGACCTGGTCTGCAAATGCCGAAAGTGCCAGCGCAGAAACCGCCAGGCCCGCGACGGACATCCGGATGAGTTTAGCCATGAGTATCCCCTATGAAATTCAGAAAGCTCTCAATTCTCCCTCTAAGCGAAGTTAACCGATCCGTCCAGACTTGGACCTTTAAATTTCATAGAACTGTTGCACCTACCCTGAGTAGCTCAAAACTGAGGCAGTCCTGCCTCCTGCGGAGCCATCAGAGCGGCCCTGCGGAAATATAGCTGCGCTCACCGCCCTCTATCCTCAGCGCGGTCAATCGCCCGGTGCGGTATGCGCCGGTATCGATGCCGATCCTGTTGGGCCGTTCATCGACACTCTCGGTGATCGTATGGCCGTGCACGATCACTGCTTCGTGGCGCGCCTCTGAGGCGAGGAACTCTCCCCGGATCCAGCGCAGGTCCCGCCCCGACTGGGACGCCAGGGCAACGCCCGGACGAATGCCGGCATGGACCAGGAGGTAGTCCCCGAACCGGACCTGATCGACGGCGCCGGCCAGGAAATCGATGTCAGACTTTGGGATATGGCTCAGGAGTGTGTGCTCCAGCCGGTCTGGATCGGTATCGTGCAGGATCGACGGATCGATGCCATAGCTTGCGGCGCATGAGTTGCCGCCATGGCGAAGCCAGTCTGCGATCAGGCCGGGCTCGCCGCTGAGGCTGCGCACCATCATTTCCTCGTGGTTGCCGCGAATGACGTGCTGGCTGGCAAAATGCGCAGGAGCGGTGCGCAGGCGCCGGATAACCTCACGGCTTGCAGGTCCCCTGTCTATCAGATCCCCGAGATAGACAAGGAAGGTCGGTTTCCGTGCCCGTCGTGCATTATCCTCCTCGATCAGGTCCAGCAGCGCCGCAAGCTCGGCGTCGCAGCCATGCACGTCGCCGATCGCATAAAGTCTTTTCCCCGGACTGCCCTCGGGCGAGCGATGCCGGGACGATCCTGGAAAGATCTGGCGCACTTCGAACTTCCTTTGTTGGCTTTCGGACCCGGCCAAAATCCCTCATTGCCTGTTTTCTATCAAGCGTGACAAAATTCACGCACAAAGCGCTGTGGTTAAGGCAAAGTTTTGTGAAAGGGTTGTGCAACTGCAGCTCGCGTGCGTTTATATCGGGACGAGTATCAGGGGTGGTCCGTGGCGTTGAGTGCTCAAGAGGGACGGTGGTATGCCGTGCGGACACAGCCGCGCGCAGAAGACCGCGCCCAATTCAATCTGAAAAACCAAGGGTTCGAGGTGTTCACACCCCGTATCGCCCGGGCTGTTCGTCATGCCCGCAAGCACGCCTGGCGCCTGACCCCGCTATTCCCAGGCTACACTTTTGTGCGCCTCGATGCGTCTCGCCAGCGCTGGCGGCCGATAGATTCCACATACGGAGTTGCTTGCATCGTCAAGCTCGGGGGGGCTCCCGCGCCCCTCCCGTTAGGGCTCGTCGAGCATATGCGCACGCTTGCTGACGAGAACGGTCTCGTCACTGGTCTGCGCGAGGCGATCGCGGTCGGCGATATCGTGCGCGTCATTGGCGGCCCATTTGACAACTGGCTGGGCGAAGTCCTTGGCCTGCCGGAAAAAGACAGGGTGCGCCTGCTGATCAGCATGGCGACCCGGGATATCCGCATCGAAGTTCCGGCGAGCGCCGCTGTCCTCGTAGAGCGCGCCGCTGACAGGCCCCCCAGAATTTCCCGTTCCGGCAAGATGGAGAGATCCCATGCCTCACGCGAATGAAACCCTGAACCAGTCGGAAGACGCCGCAGCGTTCGATTATGATCTCAGCCGCCGCCTTGTCTGGTACAGGCGGATGGGAACCCTGCTCAACAGTGCCCGCGTGCAGCTGGTCGGCGCGCTCACGTCCGGCATGATCGGCGCGCATCTCGTCCGGCTCTACTATGAGCAGATCCCGGATGACCTGATCAGTTATGATGCCACGATCATCGGCACAGCGATCGCGATCCTGATGGGCTACATGATCTACAGGAAAGTCACGAGCCTTCCCGGCACAGCCGCCCTGATGAACATCATCCCGGCCTTCACGATCTCCTATCTCACGATCGCGGCGTTCTACTTTGCGCTTCGCCTCGATTTCAGCCGCCAGCAATTCCTCCTCAGCTACTTGATGGTGGTGCTCTTCTTCTTCGCGGTCGGCTTTGTTGCCGTCCGTCTGCGCAAGCCCGTATATGGTTACGTTCCTGGCGGGCGCACTATGGCGCTGACCGGTCTCGATTATGCAGACTGGATCCGGATCCGGACGCCCCAGGACGCGCGCATCGATCCGCAGCTGCCGATTGTCGCCGATTTCCACGCTGAGGAAGTTACGGCGGAGTGGGAGCGGTTCCTGGCAGACGAGGCGATCGCAGGGCGCCGGATCTTTAATGCCAAGCAATTGCTGGAATCGCTCGAGGGCAAGGTCGAGATCGAGCACCTGTCTGAAAACTCGTTCGGCCATCTTGCCCCGGACAGCATCTATGCGCCGGCGAAGTTCTACCTCGACTTCATCTTCGCGCTTGCTGCGGTGATTTTGCTTTCACCGCTGTTCCTCCTCGTCGGCCTTGCCATCCGCCTGGAGTCCAAAGGTCCTGCAATCTTCCGGCAGGAGCGGATGGGATACCGCGGCCGCGTGTTTACCATCTACAAGTTCCGCTCGATGCGCGAGGCACCTGAGGATGCGTCCCTGGAAAACGACATGACGCAGACCGATGATGCACGCATCACCCTCATCGGACGTATCATCCGCAAGACCCGCATCGATGAGCTGCCGCAGATCTTCAACATCCTCCTTGGCCAGATGAGCTGGATCGGACCTCGCCCGGAAACCGTTCGTCTTGCAGACTGGTATGAGAAAGAGCTGCCCTTCTACCGCTACCGCCATATCGTCCGCCCAGGGATTACCGGCTGGGCGCAGGTCAAGCAGGGCCATGTCACCAGCGTCTGGGACGTGCGCGACAAGCTGCAGTTCGACTTCTTCTACGTGAAGAACTTCTCGATCTGGCTGGACATCCTTATTGTTGTGCAGACAGTCCGGGTCATGCTGACCGGGCACGGCGCGAAATAATCCTCAGTTCGCTTTCGCCGCATTTTCCAGGTACCAGCGGTACGTCGACGCGATCCCGTCCTCGAGAGAAATTGACGGGCTCCAGCCCATGGCGCGCAGCTTTTCTGCCGACATCAGCTTGCGCGGGGTACCGTCAGGCTTGGTGAGGTCGTGCTCTACGGCGCCGGCGAACTCAACGATGCGGCAGACAATCTGTGCCAGTTCAAGGATGGTAACGTCGCTGCCAGAGCCGACATTGACGTGCTCTTCCCCGGAATATCGTTTCAGCAGGAACACCAGCGCGTCCGCGCAGTCATCTGCATGCAGGAACTCGCGGCGCGGCGTGCCCGTTCCCCAGATCGTGATCGATGCATCGCCCCGGACCTTTGCCTCGTGCACCTTGCGGATCAGCGCCGGCAGAACGTGGCTGCCCAGCGGATCGTAATTGTCGCCGGGGCCATAGAGGTTGGTCGGCATGGCGCTGATGTAATCGCAGCCGAATTGCTGGCGGTAGGCCTGGGCCAGCTTGATCCCGGCGATCTTGGCAATCGCGTACCATTCGTTGGTCGGCTCTTCCGATCTGGTCAGCAGCGCTTCCTCGCGGATCGGCTGCTCGGCGTGCTTGGGATAGATGCAGGACGATCCCAGGAACAGCAGCTTTTCCACCCCGACCGATTCGGCCCCGGTGAAGATCGCTGTTTCGATCAGCAGGTTATCGCGCAGGAAATCGACCGGCTGGGTGTTGTTGGCGTGGATCCCGCCCACCCGGGCGGCGGCCAGGAACACCGCCTGGGGGCGCTGGTTGTGCATCCAGCCCAGCACGGCGCGCTGGTCGGTCAGGTCCAGTTCGGTGCGCTCGACGGTCAGGACCTCGCAATCCTCGGCGGCCAGCCGGCGGGCAATCGCCCCGCCGACCATGCCCTTGTGCCCCGCCACCCAGACACGTTTTCCGGCAAGANNNTACAT
>DNFL01000079.1:12134-14200 GCA_003486945.1 Hyphomonas sp.
CAGCTGCNCCGCCCGATCGGTGCGCTCTTCATCGTTTCCAGATCGGCCTGGACCATTTCGCGGGCCAGATCGCGCACCCCGGTCTTGTGCTTCCAGCCCAGCTGCTGCTGCGCCTTGGTCGGATCGCCCGGCATTATGTCGACTTCGGTCGGGCGGAAATAACGCGGATCGACCGCGACGCGCAGCGCGCCGGTGGCCTTGCAGATGCCCTGTTCCTCCACCCCGTCGCCGCGCCATTCCAGCGCGATCCCGACGTCTTCGAACGCCCATTCGACGAACTGGCGAACAGTGGTGGTTTCACCCGTGGCCAGCACGTAATCGTCGGGCTGGTCCTGCTGCAGCATCAGCCACATGCCTTCGACATATTCGCGGGCATGGCCCCAGTCGCGCTTGGCATCGAGGTTGCCGAGGTAGAGCACGTCCTGCCGGCCGAGCGAGATCGCGGCAGCGGCGCGGGTGATCTTGCGCGTCACGAAGGTTTCGCCGCGCAGCGGGCTTTCGTGGTTGAACAGGATCCCGTTGCTGGCATGCATGCCATAGGCTTCGCGGTAGTTGACCGTGATCCAGTAGGCATAGAGCTTGGCCGCGGCATAGGGCTGCGGGGATAGAACGGGGTGGTTTCGCGCTGCGGCACTTCCTGGACCAGGCCGTAAAGTTCCGAAGTGGAAGCCTGATAGAACCGGGTCTTCTGTTCCAGCCCGAGGATACGGATCGCTTCCAGCAGCCGCAGCGTGCCGATCGCGTCGGAATTGGCGGTGTATTCCGGGGTTTCGAAACTGACCGCAACGTGGCTCTGCGCGGCCAGGTTGTAGATTTCCGTCGGCTGCACCTCCTGCACCAACCGGATCAGGTTGGTGGAATCGGTCATGTCACCGTAGTGGAGGTGAAACCGCGCGCTTTCGACGTGCGGATCCTGGTAGAGATGATCGATGCGTTGGGTGTTGAACGAGGATGACCGGCGCTTGATGCCGTGTACCTCGTAGCCCTTCGAAAGCAGCAACTCGGAAAGGTAGGCGCCATCCTGTCCGGTCACGCCCGAGATGAGGGCAACGCGCCGCGCGCCTTCCGCCAGCGTCATACTACGATCCTTTGCGGCAGTTAAAAAAGGGCTCTGGCTGCGGCCTTACCGAAACCGGAAAGGCGCATAGCACAATTCTGGGAGCGCCTGTCAATGCGCGTCGGCCGGCGCCGATGCCCGGACGACGTGCGAAGATAGGATAATTGGGCCTATCTCGTGATCAGTTGGGCCGGTTGCACCGAACGAATTTCAACCACCTCCAGACCGCCGATCGAATCGGAATCGGCGTGGCCGATCGTGGCGACGCAAGCGCTCCAATAGCGGCTCTCCCGCGGTATGCTGACCGCCTTGGGGAATGCCGCCAGCAACGGATAGACCGCCCGGGGGTTCTCAGGTTTCTGCACCTCGGCGACCGCGCGCAGGGTGTAGGGAACGCTCGCCTTCGCCAGCGCCTGGGCAAAGACTGGTCCTATGATCTTCGTGGCGTGCAGGAGTTCGGATTGCCGTACGGTCGGTGACAGCAGGAAACCAGGTTCGGAATCCGCCCGGACATCGAAGATGTCGGCGAAGATCCTGCCTTCCGCATACAATCGTCTTTCGCCGGCAGGACAGGCATCCAGCGCCGCGATCTGGTCGACCGGCTTCAGCTTGCCCGGACCGATGATCAGGGGTGCAGCAGCGATCAATGCGACAACGGCGAACGCGCCGACACCCGCCAGCGACAAGCGCCTTGTCACCGCAGGTTCCATGGCCGGCGGCAGCGTTGGCGAAGTCAGCGTGCGCCAGAGATCGAAAGCGCCAGCTCCTTGCATCAGGTTCGCCAAGCCGCGGCGGAAGGCATCAAAGCCCAGCGCGACGAGCAGCCCCATCAAGGGCACGCCGGCCGCGTAAACCCGCGTCCCCCCGTCCGTCAGGAGCAACGGCGACGAAAGCACAATGCCGGCGGCCGCGGCCAGCCCGATCAGCGCCACCGGGTTCCGGAATGACACGAGGGCGATCAACGCGCCGAATATCAGCCAGATGTTGATCACCGTCAGGTCGAAATATA
>DNFL01000299.1 GCA_003486945.1 Hyphomonas sp.
TGCAGGTAGTCGATGACGATGAGATCAAGCCCGCCCTGCGCGCGTTTCAGGCGGCGGGCGCGGGCGGTGAGTTCGCCGATGGAGATGCCGCCGGTATCGTCGATGAAGAGCGGTAGGTTCTGCATCTCGGCGGTCATTTCCGCGAGCTTTTCGAAATCGTGCTTCTCGATGTTTCCTTGACGGATCTTGTGGGCGTTGATGCCGGTGCGGTCGGCGAGAATACGGGTGGCGAGCTGTTCGCTCGACATCTCGAGGGAGAAGAAAGCGACGATGCCGCCGTCGATGGTTTTCTTCGACCCGTCTTCCTGCAGTTCGTATTTGTAAGCGGCGGCCGCGTTGTAGGCGATGTTGGTGGCGAGCGAGGTTTTGCCCATCGAGGGACGGCCCGCCAAGATGAGAAGGTCGGAGCGGTGCATGCCGCCGAGCTGTTCGTCGAGATCGTTGAGGCCGGTCGGGATGCCGGCGATCTTGCCGCCGCGTTTGAAGGCGGCTTCTGCGTTGACGAGGGATTCTGCGAGGGCGTCGGAGAAGCTGGAGAAGCCACGCTCGGCGCTGCCGCGTTCGGCAAGTTCGAATAGGGCGCGCTCGGCCTTGTTGATCAGGGTAGAGCCGGTGTCGTCGTCTTCCGGGGTGAGCGACTGGGCCTGGATGGAGCTGCCGACCTTGATCAGTTCACGGCGGATCGCGAGGTCGCGGATGATGCGAGCATAGTCTTTCACCTCCGGGCCGAAGGCGGAGGCGTCGAGCAGGTCGACGAGGTATTTGCCGCCGCCGATTTCGGCGAGCTGTTCCTTTTTCTCGAAATGCTCGCGCAGCGTGACGCCGTCAGCGACGCTGCCGCGCTGGATCATGTTGGCGGCGACTTCGAACAGCAGCTTGTGGGCGGGGGCGTAGAAGTCCGAAGCACGCACGATATCGGCGATGTACTGGTAGACGTTGTTGTCGAACAGGATGGCGCCGAGCACAGCGGCTTCGGCCGCGAGATTGTGCGGCGAGACAACGGGGGCCTGGGCGGTGGTCGTCTGCTGGGTCATGGCCAGGAGATTAACCTATCGGCGCCGGGAAGGCGCGGGCAAGCTTCAGCGAATCACGTGGAATTCTCTGGGGAATGAAAAAAGCCGCGGAACCTAGGGCTCCGCGGCTTTGTCCGGTATGGCAGGGTCGGAGGACTATTCCTCGTCGCCGCCATCTGCTGCGCGCTCGGCGGCGGCAGCGGCGAGTTCGCCGGCCTGTTCGTCGGCGAGGGCCTGGTTGGCAGCCTGCAGGGCGGCGACGATGTCTTCGCCCTTCGCCTGACGCTCGGCTTCTTCCGTGGACCGGGCGACGTTGACTTGCACCTTCACGCTGACTTCAGCGTGCAGGCGGATGGACACTTCGAACATGCCGATGGTCTTGATCGGCTTGTCGAGGCGCACAGCCGCGCGGTCGACCTTGTGGCCGTCTGCTTCGGCAGCGTCCGCGATGTCGCGGGCCGAGACCGAACCGTAGAGGTGGCCGGTTTCGCCGGCCTGACGGATCAGCGTGAAGGTTGCGCCTTCCAGCTTTTCCGCTTCGCTCTTCGCAGCGTCGCGGGCAGCGGCGTTGCGGGCTTCGATGGCTTCACGCTCAACTTCGAACCGTTTGCGGTTCCGGTCGTTGGCGATAAGGGCCTTGCCCTGCGGGATCAGGAAGTTACGGGCGAAGCCGTTCTTGACGCGGACTTCGTCGCCGATCTTGCCAAGGCGTTCGATGCGCTCGAGGAGGATGACTTGCATAGCGGGTCTCTCCTTACTTCACTTCGAACGGGATAAGCGCCAGCATGCGGGCGCGCTTGATCGCCTGAGCCAGCTTGCGCTGGTTTTTCAGGTTCACGGCGGTGATGCGGCTCGGCACGATCTTCCCTTTTTCAGAGATATAGCGCTGCAGCAGCTTCACGTCTTTGTAGTCGATTTCCTGCGCATGCTCACCCGTGAACGGGTCCACCTTGCGGCGGCGTCCGAAGGGACGGCGGGCCGGAATGTTCGTGATGTTGATTTTCTGTGCCATGTGTCTGGGTCCTTCCCGTTAGTCGCGCGGACGGCGCTCTTTGCGCGAAAGCACCGGCGAAGGCTCGTCGGTCAGCGTTTCAACGCGGACGGTCAGGTAACGCATCACGTCTTCCGAGATGCGCTGGCGGCGTTCAAGTTCGTGGATCGCTTCGGCCGGCCCATCGATGTTGATAAGCGAGTAGTGGCCCTTGCGTTGTTTCTTGATTGGGTAGGCGAGGCTGCGAAGGCCCCAGTATTCGGTCTTGCCGACTTTTGCGCCTTTTTCCTTGAGGAAGGTGCTCAGTTCTTCGACGAAGGTGTCGACCTGGGCAGGCGAGATGTCAGGTCGTGTGATCACGACGTGCTCGTAGAGTGCCATGTTTTCATTCCCAAAATCCGAAGATGCGGCGCCGAAGGGCGGGAACCCCTGTCAGCGATGGCCCCTCTTTTTCCGGCTCATTCCGGGGACTTGAGGACCGCACCTTGCTGTGAAGAGGCGCTCTAAAGCCCATCTGGCCACAGATTTCAAGCGCTTGCATGCGGCAAGGGCCCGCTTTAGGGACGCCAAAAAGCAGGGAGCCCGGTAACCATATGACATTGGCATTCATCTTTCCGGGGCAGGGCAGCCAGGAAATCGGCATGGGCAAGGCGCTGGCGGATGCGTTTCCGGCGGCTAAGGCTGTGTTTGACGAGGTCAACGAGGCGCTCGGGCAGGACCTGTCGGGCCTGATGTGGGGCGGCGAGATCGCCGAGCTGACCCTGACGGCCAATACCCAGCCGGCGCTGATGGCACACTCCGTGGCGGCCATCCGGGCGCTGGAGGCGGGGTTTGGAATCACGGTGAAGGACGCGGCCTTCGTGGCCGGCCATTCGCTGGGCGAGTATTCGGCGCTGTGCGCGGCCGGGGCGATCAGCCTGGCGGATACGGCGAAGCTGCTGCGCATTCGCGGCAATGCGATGCAGTCAGCCGTGAAGCCGGGCGAGGGCGCGATGGCGGCCCTGCTGGGCGCGGACTATCCGCAGGCGGAAGCCGCCTGTGCGGCGGGCCGTGCGGCGGGCGGTGTGTGCGACATCGCCAATGACAATGCACCGGGTCAGCTGGTGATTTCCGGCAGCAAGGCGGCGATTGATGCGGCGATTGCCTGGTCGCAGGCGAACGGGGTGAAAAAGGCGATGGCGCTGAACGTGTCAGCGCCTTTCCATTGCGAGCTGATGCAGCCGGCAGCCGTTGCGATGGCGGCGGCGCTGGCGACGACGGCGATCCGCGCGCCGGTGGTGCCGTTGGTGGCCAACGTGATGGCAAGCGAGGTAACCGACCCGGAGACGATCCGGCAGAATCTGGTAAAGCAGGTGACGGGCCGCGTGCGCTGGACCGAGAGCGTGCAATATATGGTCGCCAAGGGCGTCACCACGACCGGTGAAGCCGGCGCCGGGAAGGTGCTGACCGTGATGCAGCGCCGGATCGAGAAATCCCTCAACGGCTTCACCCTCGCCAACCCTGAAGATATCAGAGCTTTTGCAGAGACGCTGCGGGCTGAGACCTGAACCTACCGGACCGGCGTGATCTACTCGCAGGCCGCAAATTCTTCCGGGCTGGCTACGAGGGCGGGATCCCCGAGCTGCGCCAACCAGGTGATCGCCCCGCCGGAAATCTTGCGCCAGGCACGAAGCTCGTGTTTCCAGCTACCTATACACGAACGCACCTCTGCGCCGCTGGATAAGAGAGAGCGCGACATTTTTTTCGGTAGATCTGCTTTTGCCTTGATCGTGCCGCTGACTTCTTGTTTGCCTCCCGTGATGACCCAGCGCAGCGCGCTGGCACCGGAGTTCTTCCAGTTGGCAGCGCTCTTGTCGCGTGTCATCACTGGTGAATGGATTAGCGCACCGGCGAACAGGGCAGCGTGCTCAGTCGCGGTTGTCGTTGCCCAGTCTGCTCCATTGGAAAAGCCGCCGACATAGCGCCGCGACTGATCTGCGGCGGCCTTCTGGGTCCGTTCAGTCCAGGGGATCACGTATTCGATGAACCAGTGATTGTGCGCCTCGTAAGCTGCCTTTCCGCGAAAATGCCTCACATACTCCTGCGCCCGGTCCTCCGGCGCAGGCCTCGGATCGAGACCGACGACCATCAGCGGCGCAACGGTTCCGTTTTCGATGGCCCGTTTCAGCGGGATAGTTGCGACATAGATGCCGGTCATGCCGTCGGCCATATAGAGGGTGGGCAGCGTGTCTTCTTTGGCAATCGCCGGACGCCAGACGCAGATGGCGCGCGGGCCAGCATTCTTGGGGCCGGGCGAGACATAGCACCGCGTCTCTGACTCGACCTCGGCGCGCAATGTTTCGATGTCGTCAGCAAATGCCGACGGTGCCGGAAATAGTCCCGTCAGAATCGCCGTAACACACGGCGCGAGTAGGCGACTGGCGCGCATAGACAGAAGGTTCCCACGTCCTGGCTGGTCTATCAAGCGGGCGCACTATTCTTTGCAGCGAATGCTGCAGCTAGATGCTGCACTGCGGTTTGACGCGGCGCGCAGACCTGCCGTAAGTCCGGCGACAGGACTTTCCACTGAATCCAGGAGCCTCTGCATGTTCGACCTCAATAGCCGCACGGCCCTCGTCACCGGCGCCTCGGGTGGCATTGGCCGCGCCATCGCTCAAGCGCTTTCGGAAGCTGGCGCGAAGGTCGCCCTCTCCGGCACTCGCGAAGCGGTGCTGCAGGAGGTGGCCGCCACGATCAAAGGTGAGACGGCCATCGTGCCGTGCAACCTGTCTGACCCGGCCGCCGTCGATGCCCTTGTCGGGCAGGCGGAGGCGGCCATCGGCCCGCTGGACATCCTCGTAGCGAATGCCGGCATCACCAAGGACAAGCTGCTGATCCAGATGAAGGACGAGGATTGGAGCGATGTCATCAACGTCAATCTTGGCTCGTATTTCCGGCTTACGAAATCGGCTGTGAGGGGAATGATGAAGCGCCGCCATGGCCGCATCATTGGAATCACCTCGATTGTCGGCGTCACCGGAAACCCCGGACAGGCGAATTACTGCGCATCGAAAGCCGGGATGATCGGCTTCACCAAATCGCTGGCGCAGGAAGTCGCGAGCCGGGGAATCACAGCCAATACGATTGCCCCCGGTTTCATCGAATCGCCGATGACGGATGTGCTGCCGGAAGCCCAGAAGACGGCCCTTCTGAGCCAGATTCCCTCGGGCCGGCTGGGCCAAGGCGGGGATATTGCCGCAGCGGCGGTTTATCTGGCTTCCAACGAAGCCGCCTACGTCACGGGCCAGACCCTGCACGTCAATGGCGGGATGGCAATGATCTGAGGGGCACTCGCCCCTATTGAGACAAGGGCTTGGCGCTCTGATAAAGTGTGTGCTAGGCGCAACACCAAGGGTTCGGAAACGGGCCGCAATACAGGCATATCGAGAGAGGTATCCATGTCTGACGTTCTTGAACGCGTGAAGAAAATCGTTGTCGAAAACCTCGACGTCGAAGCGGATAAAGTGGTTGAGGGCGCAAGCTTCATCGACGACCTCGGCGCTGACTCGCTCGACCTGGTCGAACTGGTCATGGCTTTCGAAGAAGAATTCAACATCGAGATCCCGGACGATGTCCAGGAATCGATCCGGTCCGTCGGCGACGCCGTGACCCACATCAAGGCCCACATTTAGGGCCGCCGCACAGCAATGTCCGGACGCCGCGTAGTCATCACCGGTATCGGTATCGTCTCGCCATTGGCCAATGGCCGCGAGGCGACCTGGGAGCGTCTGCTTGCCGGTAAATCCGGCGCAGGCAAGATCGACAGTTTCGACGCTTCGGACCTGCCGTGCAAGATTGCTTTCCAGGTTCCGTGGGCCTCAGGCCGCGGTGGCGGTGCGGGCGATGAGCATGCGTTTGATCCGGACAAGGTGCTCTCCGCCAAGGAACAGCGCCGGATTGACGAGTTCATCCTGTACGGCATTGCGGCAGCGGATGAAGCAATTGCAGACGCTGGCCTGAAGCTCGAAACAGACGAGCAGAAGGAACGCGCCGGGATCATGATCGGTTCCGGTATCGGCGGTCTCGAGACCATCTACGAGACCTCAATCATCCTGCACGAGCAGGGCCCGCGCAAAGTCAGCCCGTTCTTCATTCCGGCCTCGCTGATCAACCTTGCCTCCGGGCAGGTGTCGATCCGCCACGGCCTCAAGGGCCCGAACCATTCGGTAGTCACGGCCTGCGCGACCGGCGCACATGCCATCGGCGATTCCGCGCGTCTCATCATGTACGGCGATGCCGACATCATGGTGGCGGGCGGCGCGGAAGCGGTGATCGGCAAGCTTGGCATCGCGGGTTTCTGCGCGGCCAAGGCGATGTCGACGAACTTCAACGACACGCCGGAGAAAGCTTCGCGTCCGTACGACAAAGACCGTGACGGTTTCGTCATGGGCGAGGGGGCGGCGGTGCTGGTGCTGGAAGAGTTCGAGCACGCTAAAGCGCGCGGCGCGAAGATCTATGCCGAAGTGGCGGGCTATGGCCTGACGGGCGATGCCCACCACATCACGGCGCCGGCAGAGGGTGCCGAGGGCGGCTACCGCGCCATGAAGATGGCGCTGAAGAATGCGAAGATCGATCCGACCGAGATCGATTATGTCAACGCCCACGGCACCTCGACGCCAAAAGGCGATGAAGGCGAAGCCGGGGCGGTGGAGCGGGCCTTCGGCGATCACGCGAAGAACATCTCGATGTCGTCGACCAAGTCGGCCGTCGGACACCTGCTTGGCGCGGCCGGGGCGATCGAAGCAGCGTTCTGCGCGCTGGCAATCCGCGACCAGGTGATGCCGCCGACGCTGAACCTCGACAATCCGAGCTTCGAGACGGTGCTCGACCTGATCCCGCACAAGGCCAAGAAAGGCCGGGTGCGCGCGGCGATGTCGAACAGTTTCGGATTTGGCGGCACCAACGCCTCGCTGATCCTGCGTAAAGTCGACTGATCCGGGCCTTTGCACTGCGCCGGGGGATTTCCCCTGCCGGGCGAGGAACGCTAAAGTCTGCCGGATACCGCTGAGACGAGGCCGTGCATGCGATTCCTGAGAGCGCTGTTTGTCTGGATTTTCATGCTGGCCCTCCTGGCCGGCGTGAGCCTTGGCGCCGGCTGGGTCTGGTTCAACAACGCGATCAATTCGCCCGGGCCGCTGGCCGAGGAGCGCGTGATCGAGGTTGCGCCCGGCGAGACGCTGACGGCGGTGGCGGCGCGGCTGGAGGCGGAGGGGGTGATCTCCGACGCGCGGCTGATGCGGATGAAGGCGCGGCTGGACAAGACGGAGCTGGCGATCAAGACCGGCGAATACCTGATCGAGCCGGGCACCAGCCTCAATAAAGTGCTCAGCATACTGATCGAAGGCCGCTCGGTGCTGTATTCGATCACATTGCGCGAGGGGCTGACCACCGCGCAGATGCTGCGCCTGATCGAGAAGCATGACCATCTCGCCGGAGACCTGCCGGAGGAGCCGCCGGAAGGCTCGATGCTGCCGGATACGTACATGTTCCACAAGGGCATGACGCGCGCGGAGCTGGTCCGGAAGATGCAGGACGCGCAGGCGAAGGTGATCGAGGAGTTGTGGCCGACCAGGCAGGAGGGCCTGCCCTTCGATACGCCTGAAGAAGCAGTGATCCTTGCCTCCATTGTTGAGAAGGAAACCGGCAAACCGAGCGAGCGCGACGAGGTGGCGGGACTGTTCATCGGCAGGCTGAAGAAAGGCATGCGGCTCGAGAGCGATCCGACGATCATCTACGGCGTCTCGCGCGGCGAGCCGCTGTACAACGCCAAGGGCCAGCGCCGGCCGATCCTCCTGTCAGAGAAGAACCGGGTGACCGACTGGAACACGTATCAGATGGACGGCCTGCCGAAGACGCCAATTGCCAGCCCGGGGCGCGAGGCGATTGCGGCGGTGCTGAATCCTCCGAAGACGGACTATGTGTTCTTCGTGGCCGAGTGCAAGGACGGCAAGATCACCGGCGACCATGTGTTCAGCCAGACCTATGCGCAGCACCAGCGGGCCGTTGCGGATTACCGCGCCTGTGCCAACCGTGAAATTGCGAGAGAGCGGGCGGGGAGCAACTGATGGGGCAATTGTCGGGGATGACCGGCTTCGCGCGGGCCTCTGGAGAGGAAAGCTGGGGCGCCTGGGCTTGGGAAGCAAAGAGCGTAAACGGCCGCTCGCTGGATGTGCGGGTGAACCTGCCGCCGGGCTTTGAGGCGCTGGAGCGGGAAGTGAAGGCCGAGGCGGGCGCGCGGTTCAATCGCGGTTCGCTGCAGGTGGGCTTGCGGATTGATCTGGCGGCGGGCGTGGGCGGCGCGGTGATCGACGAAGCACTGCTGGGCGCGATGATTGCAGCCACACGCAAGGCCGCCGGAACAGATGTCACGGCGGAAGCTGTGGCAGCGCTGATGACGGTCAAGGGCGTGGTGGAGATGGGCGGGTCTTCGCTTCGCGACCTCGCGCAGGATGAGGCGATTGTGGCGCTCTTGTCGGCGGGCGCAAAGAAGGCGCTGGATGAGCTTGCGAAAGGGCGGCTGGCGGAGGGCAAGGCGCTGGCAGGCATGCTGGGCGGGCATCTGGACGAGATCGAACGGCTCTCTGCGGAGGCGGCAACACATGCGGCGACGCAGCCGGGGCTGATCAAGGCGCGGCTTCAGAAGCAGCTGGATGAGCTGGACGCCGACAATCGCGTTGATCCTGAACGCTTTGCGGCGGAGGCGGCACTTTCGGCGGCGAAGGCGGATGTGCGCGAGGAGTTGGACCGGCTGGCGGCGCATGTGCGCACGGGCCGGGACCTGCTCAAGGCGGGTTCGCCTGCGGGACGCAAGATCGACTTCCTGGCGCAGGAACTGAACCGTGAGGCCAACACGCTCTGCTCGAAATCGATCAGTCTCGATTTGACGAATGCCGGACTCGGTCTCAAAGGGGTGATCGATCAGTTCAAGGAGCAGGCGGCCAATGTCGAATAGCGGACACCCGAAGGATTCCGGTCGCCGGCGCGGGCTTATGCTTGTTCTGTCGAGCCCGTCGGGCGCCGGCAAGACGACGCTCGGCGAGATGCTCGTGAAAGAGTATCCGGATGTGAAACTCTCCATCTCCGTAACGACCCGCGAACCGCGTCCGAATGAAGTGGACGGGGTGCACTATCATTTCCGGACGCTTGAGGAGTTCAAGAAGTTGGCCGCCGACAAGGCCTTCCTGGAATGGGCCGAGGTGTTTTCCGGCAGCTACGGCTCACCTAAGGCGGACACGGTTGCCCGCCTCGAGGCCGGCGAAGATGTGTTGTTCGATGTCGACTGGCAGGGCGCTGACGCGCTGCACGACCAGATGCCGAATGATGTCGTGTCGGTGTTTGTTCTGCCGCCCAGCATGGCGGCCCTGCGCGCGCGTCTGGAGAAACGGCCAGGCTCGACGCCCGAAATGGTGGCCCTGCGCATGGAGGGCGCCAAGCGCGAGATCATGCATTGGCGCCGGTATGACTACGTGATCGTCAACGAAGATCTCGACATCGCCTACCAGCGCCTGAAGCGGATACTTCTGACGGAGCGTTTGAAACGGCTGCGGCAGTTGGATCTGGAGGATCTGGTGCGCGGGCTGTTGAGCGAGAAGTAGCGCGGCTAGGCGAGGCTTGCCGCCAATATCCTGAACTGCGCCTGCGTCAGCGTTTCGGCGCGTGCGGTGGGGTCGATGCCGCAGTCTTCGAGCCATTGTTCCGCTTTCATCCCGCGCTTCTTCGCGAAAGGCTTCAGGGCGGCGCGGAGCATCTTGCGGCGTTGGCCGAAGGCGGCACCGGCGATCTGTTCGAGAAGCGCGATATGTTCGAAACGCTCCGCAGGCGGAAGAGGCGTGAGCACGGCCACGGCGCTGTCGACCTTTGGCGGCGGGCGGAAGGCGCCCGGCGGAAGGGTGAAGGCAATATACGGCTTTGTCACCGCATGGGCCAGCACGGCCAATCGTCCGTAGGCGTCGGTATCCGGTTTGGCGCAGATGCGTTCGGCGACTTCCTTCTGGAACATCAGCGCCATCTCGCCGCGCCAGTCGCCGGCCTTCAACCAGTCGATCAGCAGGATGGTGCCGACATTGTAGGGCAGGTTCGCGATGATCATCGCCGGGCCTGTCGCGCCGGTTTCTTCCAGCATGCGCTGCCAATGCACCTTGCGGGCATCTTTCGCGATGACGTGGAGCTGGCCGGTCTTCGCCTCGGGCCATTCGAGGAGGGCCTCGGAAAAGCGCGGATCGGTTTCGACCGCGATCAGTTTCGCCGGGCCTTCATTGAGGATGGCGCGTGTCAGGCCGCCGGGGCCGGGGCCGA
>DNFL01000080.1:0-187 GCA_003486945.1 Hyphomonas sp.
CGCCAGTCGTCGGCCAGTTCGTCACTGGTGCGACGCGGACTGCCCGGCGGCTTCGGCAGGCCGAGCGACGCGCGCAGGCGTGCGGCGTCGTCGGGTGAGGCGCCGGTCAGGATCGCTGCGATCCCCTCGTCCATACCGGAGCCACCCGTTCGGGTGATGTCCCGCAGCGCGGCGATTTCGGCTTCCT
>DNFL01000080.1:540-938 GCA_003486945.1 Hyphomonas sp.
CGCTGCTGTCCTGATTGATGGTCATATTGTCCAGCCCGGCGAGTTTTCCCGAATACCTGTGAGCCCATTTCCGCACTTCACCAGCGCCAAACGCAACCATCAATTGGAGTCGTCCCGGAGATTTGCCGACGCGTCGCCCGATCGGGTCGTGGATGCACGGGGCGGGGCAGGGGAGCCGAGTCTGTCGAGATAGCGGAACAGGCTGGCTCGTCGGCTTCGCTCGTCAAACCTGACGGGGGCGGCAAAAGCGGGGTGTTGCAGGCAAGATCCCGCGATCGGAGACAGGCTGTCCGTCTCCGGGTTCGGCAAAAGGCGCCGTAACGTCGGGGCTATTTCCCGGCTTGCAGGGATCCCGCAGCTATCAGGGAAAGGCGTGGCGGACAGGGTGGGATTCGAAC
>DNFL01000080.1:1164-3999 GCA_003486945.1 Hyphomonas sp.
GGTGGGATTCGAACCCACGGTAGGCTCTCACCTACGGCGGTTTTCAAGACCGCTGACGCGGGCTATAGCCATCAGGCGGGCAGGCCGCAAACCCTGACGACAAGGGTTACTGGGGTTCGTCTCGGTCGCCGGTGGTTTCCCGAAGTTCCGCAGGGTTTGTCCCAAAGCGTCCCAATCTAAAACCGCATGTTGCCGGGCCGTTCTGGTTAGGCGATGCGGTCGAGGAAGGCCCGTGCACCATCCATGTCGCCATTGGCAAGGTCGGAAAGGAATGCCAGCCATTCGCGATCAGGGGACGCACCGTAGGCCATTTCGTTGGTCAGCGAACGTGTGGCGTAATTGGTGAGCCGTTCGAAGAAAGCGGCCTCGTTGTCGGCGGCCAGCCGCTGCACGAAGATGTAGCGGTATCGCATATCCAAGTTCATCCGAGTCGCCGGAGAGAAGCTGCTCCACAGGTCTCGCAACGCCGCGCGGAATGCATCGTCGCTGATCTTTAACTTGGGGAAGCCATCACGCCCTTCCATGAGCTTCACGCGGTCAACTGCGCCGGTGTCGTAGGCAACATCCTGCACCGAGATGTTGAGCAAGGTGACGCTGAAGGCGACAACCATCATCTGGTTCTCCACCCCGGTCCTGACTCCGAGGTCGATCTTCTCCCACTCGTCGGAATACGCGCTAACGTGTCCGTCAAAGACCCTGCGCGACTTTGCTGTGGCGAGGATCATCGTTTCAGCGGCATCAGCCTTCGGACGGAGCGCATCGCCCGCTGCTGAAGCAGCTTGCCCCATGCCGCGTTTGATCGCTGGCCAGATCACAAAAAACCAGACGGCAAGGGCGGCCATGCCGCCGATTACGCCGATTAACTGACCGTCCATGGCTTTTCCCCCCGAGACAAGCGTAGCCCTAACTACCCCTCGGCGGCCTTTATACCGACCGATATGCCTGCGACAATCCACCACATGTGCGCGACAAGTCTTAAAAATCGCCAGATCAGTCCCGTATGGAGTAATATAAGTCATAACCTTTCTGGATATTACCAGTGACTGACTATTACTCTACTATTGAACTTGTGAAAGCATATCCTGCACTCTTTTCTGTTTCCAGTCTTAAGAAAAGTCGAATGCATGGAGCGACCAAGGACGGCCCCCCTTTCATTCATCACGGACGCAAAGTCGCTTACGACCGTCAAGATGTTGACGCTTGGATCACGGCACTGAAACGCCCGGCGAAGCAGCCTATTCGTGCGCGGAGCGGAACCGGTCAGATCGGCCGTCCCACCAAGGCGCAGGAAATCGCCCGGAGGTCGTCCGCCGGGTGAGCTAAATACCCGGTGAGATGGTGGGAAGTTATTGGTGAGGCGATTGACCCTGCGCGACTCGCGCGGGACGCCCAGCGACGCCGAGAGCGCGAAGCGAACGCTCGCCGTCGTATCGCGGACGCCAGCGCAAGGAAGGCCGACGCCTCACGCCGCCAGCAGGACGCGATCCGGCGGGCAGAAGACGCCCGGCGGGCCTCACGAGCCAGTGCCGAGCGGGCTGAAAAGTCGCGCCGGGATGCGGTCGCCCGACATCAAACGACGATGACGGCAGCGAACGATGCTATCGCTCGCGCGACCAGAGACCTCACCTAAAACTGGGTCGAAGCCCGCCTCGGATAAGTATCCGATGGTCAATAATATCAAAACAATCAATCGGCAGGTGCACCGACGCCTGATGGAAGCTCTGCCTTCCGACTCCGAACTTCGGATGAAGCTTGATCTCTGCGGAACGGATAGCCTCGGCTATTTCTACACCTGCCGCCAACCCGCGTGCTTCCACTGTCGTCGGCGATACGTTGCCCGGCAGACGAAGGCTGCGCTCGACCGTTTCGCGGGGTGTAGAAGAGGCGATCTGTCGTTCCTGACTGTCGTGTTCGACCCAGCCTATGATGTTGCCGACATCGAGGGCGTCGTGGCCCGCGCCAGACCCACAATCCGAAACATCTTCGCCAAACACCGCAGAGGAAGTCGTCGCTGGCGGAAGGCGCAGCTTTTGGGCTGGATCGAGGTTGATGCGCTGTGTGGCGATGATGTGCCGGGCCTCGGAAACGAGCGAGCCGGGTTGCTGGACGCGATGGGTGTGCAGCTTCGCCCGGAACGCCCAACCTACCTCCCGACGCTGCACGCGGTCATCGCCCACGAGGGTCTTGACTGGCAGGAGGTCAGGGACGCCTTCAGCGAGAAATGGACGGCTGCGCGACAGGTGCATGTCAGGCCCCTCTACGGCCATCAGCCAGTCGAAAAGAGCATCGGCTGTATCGTCCGCTATGTGATGAAGCGCACCTGCACAACATCGCTTATCGGGACCAAAGATATCTGGCCGACATCATGGCTGGTTGAGTTTGAAACATGGACAGCCAGTTGGTCCCGAAGCTTTCAATCCCTGAAGGTCAGCGTTGGTCCCTCCAAGGGAACGAAGACTATTTCCGCTCCGTCCGTCGCTCATGTCGTTAGTGATTCGGACTACGGCGTAATGCCCATTGCATTCTGATTTATTGGATTTCTTACTATGTATAACTGTGGCCGACCCGCCTTTTTGGCGAATGCAAGTGCGATGATGTCTGGCGAATTTCGGACCGAGAGTGAGGTCGAGGTCGCGTTCGACTTCAGCGTAGATTCCGGTGTTGCCGAATACATCGGTGCCAAGTCGTGGGCCTACGACCGGTTCGCGAAGGACTTTCGCTGGCGGATGAACGAGACGGAGGGGAGGGCCTTGTTCAGCTTCAAGAGATACCCGGACGCACTCATGTTCGCCCTTTACACTGGCGGGGTCATTCGGGCTGTGGGCGCGGCGTAAT
>DNFL01000080.1:4288-5585 GCA_003486945.1 Hyphomonas sp.
CCACCGCGACATTTTGGCGATCTCGCGTTCGCGAAGCTTCCGGGAACGGTCCTGCGGAGTTTCGTTCAGATACCGGGACAGAACCGAAAGCGTCTTGTGGCCACTGGTCTTCTGAAGGTCGATGACATCCGTGTGGATTTCGGCAAGCGCGGTCAGGGAGACGTGGCGGATGTCGTGAAATGTGCATCGCTTCAGGCCGTAGTTTTCGGCGGCGTATTCCGATGCACGGCGGAAAGCTTGCTGAACCTGCCACTCCGTGAACCCACCCTCTTTTGCAGGACGATCCGGGTGGCCGAAGACCCATCCGTCCAAACGTCGAGGCAGTGCTTGACGAATATCATCAATTACGCTGGCGGCGGCGTAGGTCAGCGGCACGTCGCGGGTGGTGCCGTTCTTGGTTGCTGGGAGGTGAGCGTAGTCCTCGAAGATATGGTCCCAATGCAGTCGTCGAATCTCGCCTTGCCGCATTCCAGTCGTAAGAGCCAGCCTGACCACGAACGTCAGCCATGCTGGGCCGTGGTCGCACGCCTTCAGAAGGAGTGCCTGTTCGCTCTCGTTCATCACTGCAACGCGCGGCGGACTTGCGGTCGGGCGACTGACCCCGGTGCAGGGATTGTCAATCTTGTAGCCCCATTCCTTGGCTTTCTTGAACACTGCCGAGAGGATGTTCACAGGATTGCTGACTGTCGTTGACGCTTTCCCCTCGGCCTCGCGCGCGGCGATCCAATCTGCGATGTCTTTGTGGTCGATGCCAGAGATCGAATAAGAGGCAAGGTCACTCTTCAACCAAGTTTTGATCCGGTTGGCCTCCTGACGCGCTCCCTTCTTCCTTGGCGTGACCTCTTTCAGATACCGCTCAAGAATGACGCTCAACGTCGTTCGCCGCTCTTTGCGAGTATCCACATACTCGTCGCCCACCACCTTTCCGGTCTGAACATCACGAAAACGCCTCGCCGCGTTCAGCGACTCAAAGGTGCCCGAGACGGACGCGCCATTGCGACGGATTTTGACTTGGAACTGATAGGGGCCTCTTTTGTAAATCCCCTTCTCCACGCACTTCATACTTGGTCGTCCTGAACTATTTCTATAGTTCATTTGTCCCAAATTGTCCCTAATACGTCAATAAAAACCGCTGACGTTAAGCAGTATTTGGCGGGTGGTGAGAGATTCGAACTCTCGGAAGTCTTGCAACTTCGCCGGTTTTCAAGACCGGTGCATTAAACCGCTCTGCCAACCACCCGTTTTTCGCGCCACTTGTTGGGACGCATTTAGCCGGTTTTCAAGACCGCTGCCTTAA
>DNFL01000080.1:5801-5973 GCA_003486945.1 Hyphomonas sp.
TTAAACCACTCGGCCACCTGTCCGTGTTCATCGAGCGGACTGGCCGCATAGCGCCAAAAGGGCCGTTAACCAAAGCGGAAATGTCTTTGGCCATGCTGATCGCCTTCAAGGGCGGGGACATGGCCGGAAATATTCCCATGAAAGCGCTTCGGGGCGTCGCCGTCGCGGCCTT
>DNFL01000306.1:0-5805 GCA_003486945.1 Hyphomonas sp.
AGGCGCTTGCGGCCCTTGGCGCGGCGGCGTGCCAGCACCTTGCGGCCGTTTTTCGTTGCCATCCGCTCGCGGAAGCCATGCGTGCGCTTGCGGCGGAGATTGCTCGGCTGGAATGTGCGTTTCATTGGTCTGCCCTGACGGCTTGGAATCTGGAAACCGCGGCCAATACAGGCCGGGCGGGACGAGGTCAAGCGGGGCCTTGCGGGATTCCGCAACGCGGCGGAGCAGAGATTGCAGTTGGGCTGAACCTGCCCGGTTTACACTTTGGTGCCAAACGGCGCCTTATCCTTGGCTCAGTCACACTATGCTTGAGGGGATTCGAGTGCGGATAAGCGCGTTCCTGCTGGGTCTGGCCTGTATCGCCGCTGGCTCTGCCTCTGCCCAGACACTCGATTATGACCGGCTTGACCAGCGCCTCACGCAGCTGTCCCGAGAAGACGACATGGTCGGTCTGGCCGTCGCCGTAATCGACAAGGGTCAGATCGCCTTCGCGCGCGGTTACGGGGTCACAGCCTATGGCGAGAGCCCGGTGACCAAGGACACGGTTTTCCGCTGGGCCTCCTTGTCGAAAGGCGTCGCCAGCAGCCTCACGGCCAAGCTGGCGATGGAAGGCCGCTTCGCGCTCGATGACACGCTGGCCTCCTTCCGGACGAGCCTGCGCCTGCCGGGCAAGGGCGAAGAGACCGCGACGCTGGAAGATCTGCTGGCGCACCGGGTGGGCGTTGTATCGAACGCGTATGACACGCTGCTGGAAGACGGCCGCGACCCGGCAGATATCCGAGGGCGCCTTGCGGGGTTGAAAGTCGTCTGCCCGATCCGCGACTGCCATTCGTATCAGAATGTCGCCTTCGATGCGGTGACCGAGATTGTCGAAGCCGCAACCGGTGCGACCTATAGCGCCGCCGTCGATACTTCCCTGTTCAAGCCGCTGAACATGACCACGGCCAGCACCGGGCGGGCGGGCCTGATCAACTCGGCCTCCTGGGCCAAGCCGTATGAAAAGAAGCGCGACACACCCCGGCCCGTGCGCCAGACGGTGAAGGAGCCTTACTACAAGGTGCCCGCGGCCGGCGGCGTCAACGGCTCCATTCTCGACCTCGCCCAGTTTGCCCGCGCGCAGATGGGACTCGAGCCGGATGTGCTGACGCCCGAAACGCTCGAAGCGTTGCACATGCCACGCGTCTACACGCCGCGCGAACAGTCGCGGCTCAGCGCCCACTATGAAGGCCGTATGAAAGATGCCCGCTATGCGCTCGGCTGGCGGACCTACAAATACGACGTGACCGGCAGCCGTGTGGTCGGCCATCGCGGCGCGGTGGAGGGCTATCGCTCGCTGATGCTTTTCGATCCCGAACTCGATTCCGGCGTGGTCGTCCTTTGGAACTCCAACGCGCGCCGCCCGGTCGGCATCGAGCTGGAAGTGATGGATATGGTTTACGGTCTGCCCCCGCAGGACTGGATGCAGATCGATGGCGGCGGGGTCGGCGCCGCGAAATAGGAAGAGGCGGGCGCCCCGTTTCCCTTACGGCGGTTATCGCCTACATCTCCGGACGTGACCGAGCGCCCCCTCGCCTCTTTAATCAGCCGTCTGCCGGGCGCAAGGCGCCTGACGGAGAGCCTGTCTGCGCGCCTGTTCGCACTGACACTGGGCGTCATCCTTGTCACCGAATTCCTGATTTTCATTCCATCAGCTGCGGGTCTTCGTACCCAGTGGCTTGAAGAGCGCGCCGCCGCCGCCCGCATCGCTTCGCTTGCACTGGAAGCGGCGCCAATGCGGGAAGTGTCTGACGAACTTGCCGCGAGCCTGCTGAAGAGAGCCGAACTGCTGGCTGTGGCCGAAACCGAAGACGACATGCGCTTCCAGCTGCTGGCTCCTGCCGCGCCGATCGAGGGGCCTGTGCGCAGCATAGACCTGCGGGGCACCAACATGATGGGCCGCTCCATGGGCGCAATGTCGGAATTTTTTGCCCCGCCGGGCGAAATTCTGGTGGTGACGGCTGAAGGCGCAGATGAAACGCGGGTGATCGATTTCGTGGTGCCGCAGGCGCCGTTGAAGGCGGCCCTTGTCGCCTTCGCCTGGCGCGTGACCGGACTGTCGCTGATCATCGGCCTCGTCGCGGCAATCCTGATCTATGCCGTGCTCGACGTGCTGGTTGTGCGTCCGATGAAACGCGTGACGGTTAGCGTGGAACAGTTCAGCCGCGATCCGGGAAGCTGGACGCGCCGCCTGTCGCCCACGCCGCGCCGCGACGAGATAGGACGGGCGCAGAATGCGTTGGCAGGCATGGAGGAAGTGGTGGCAGATGCCTTCCGGCAGAAGGCACACCTCGCCGAACTGGGCAGCGCGGTGGCCAAGATCAACCACGACCTGCGCAACTCGCTCGCCTCTGCGCAGCTCGTCTCGGATGTGCTGGCAAAGTCCGAAGACCCGCGCGTCACCCGCGCCGCGCCGCGCCTTGAGCGGGCGCTCGAGCGCGCCATCGAATTGGCGACCGCAACACTGGACTACGGCAAGGCCGCGCCGCGCGCACCGAAACTGCAGACCGTCCGCTTGCGGAGTGTCATCGTAGAAGCCGCCGACGAAGCGCTGAACGGCAGCGGCGCGCTCGTGCCGCTCGCCATTCCGGAGGAAGTGCGGATTGAAACTGATCCGGAACACTTGCACCGCATCGCTGCAAACCTCATCCGCAATGCCGCCGAGGCGCTGGGCCAGTCCGGGCGGCGTGATCCGCAAATCCACGTGACGCTGACCGGCGGCGCGCTGGTTTTCCGCGATAACGGGCCCGGCCTGCCGGAGAAAGCACAGGAAAACCTGTTCCGGCCCTTTGCCGGCGCGGGCCGCACCAACGGCACCGGCCTCGGTCTTGTAATAGCGCATGAACTGGCGGTCGCGCTTGGCGGGGAACTGTCGCTGATGGAAACCGGCGAGCAAGGCACCGCTTTCCGCCTCACCCTGCCCGGCCTACCCGCATGAGCACCTACGCCCCGCCCCTTGACCGGCTGAAAATCATCCATGCCGATGATGCCCTGATCGCCGTCGACAAGCCCGCCGGCCTTCTTTCAGTACCCGGACGAGGCGAGGACAAAGCCGATTGCGCGGTCTCCCGTGCCCAGCAGGACTATCCAGATACGCTGACCGTCCACCGGCTCGACATGGCGACCAGCGGCCTCCTCCTCCTCGCGCGCGGCAAGGAGATGCAGCGTGCGCTGTCCGGCTTGTTCGAGCGCGGCGACGTGGCCAAGCGCTATATTGCCGATGTCTGGGGGGCGCCGATGCCGCCCTCCGGCGAGATCGACCTGCCGCTGATCACCGACTGGCCGAACCGGCCCTTGCAGAAGATTGACCACGAGACTGGCAAGCCCAGCCGGACGCTCTACGAGAGATTGTCCGCCTCCGGATCAACTGCGCGCCTTTCGCTCACGCCGCTGACCGGGCGCTCCCACCAGCTGCGTGTGCACCTCGCCGCCATCGGCCACCCAATCCTCGGGGATGAATTCTATGCCCATCCCGAAGCCTTCGCCGCGGCCCCGCGCCTTTGTCTTCACGCCGCTGCGCTATCCTTCCGCCACCCGCTGACCGGCGAGACGCTGGATCTGGAATCGCCCTGCCCGTTCTGAACGGGGTTGACGCTCACATTTGTTCGATATATTGAATATCGATATGAGCAAGGAGCGCCCCATGCACGCTGAACTCGTCCGCGTCTCGATGCACGAAGTCGATATCAAGATCGTCTCCGGCGACCGCATGCATGTGCTGCAATGGCGCCGCAATCTGCTGTGGGACGAAGTGCTGCTCGACGGCAAGCGGCAGGCTTCCAGCCATGGCCTCTGGGGCCGCGAGAAAGTCTACGGTCTCGTCTTCGGACGCGATGCGGATGGCCGCGGCGGCCAGCAGGTGATGCTGATCCTTGATCCCGGCTATGGCAGCTATGACTACACCCATAACGGCCAGCGCATCAAAGGTGTGCGCCTGGAAGGCGTCGACGGAACGCTCGTTTCGTTTGGCTCGCTCGACGCCAAGGCGCTGGAAAAGCCCGCGACCTTTGCCGACTGGATGAAGAAATCCATGGGCATGGACTGGGGCACCGGCTCGCCGCGCCAGCCTCACTAAGGCGCCCCTTTAATTCGCTGCGGCGATATCAATCAGCATACGGTCGATCAGTGCCAGTACGGACGGCGCGTCCACCGGGCGATCATTCGCGATGACGGAGAAAACCAACGTCTCGCCGCTCGCCGCGATCATATAGCCTGAGAGGGCGTTTACGCCCTGCACCGTTCCGGTCTTCGCAAAGATACGCCCTTGCAGCGCAGTACCGCGGAACCGGCGCGCGAGCGAACCTGTTTCACCGCCGACCGGAAGCGTTTCGCGGAAGGCATCGCCCCAAGGCTGCGCTGCCGCCCAGGTGAGGAACTTCACCGTCGCCGCCGGTGAGATGCGGTTATAGGGCGTGAGGCCCGACCCATCGAACAGCTCGACCTCGACGCGGCCAATTCCCGCCTGTTCGAGCATCTGATTGATGGCCTCGAGCCCGTCTTTCGATCCATCCCCGCCCGTCGCCCGCGCAATATGGCGTAGTAGGAGTTCGGCGGCGAGATTGTCACTGTCTCGGGAAACATCATTCACCGCCTCGATCAGCGGCGGCGCTTCAAGGCGAGCGATTTCTTCCAATCCTTCTGGCAGCGGCGCACTGTCCTTCCGTGTCCGGATGCTCACCTTGCCCTCAACGACAACACCTCGCGCTTCCAGAAGCCGCTTCAGGCGCTGCGCAGCAATCTGCGCGGGCTCATTCACGCTCAGAAAATAGTTCCGCGGCGCCGTGCCGAGCGGCAGCGCACCAGTAACGCGCACCTCTTCAGTTCCGGGCCAGCGCAGAAGGCTAAGCTCATTCTCGCTGCCGGCGGCGCCCGTCACCGCCTCTATCACTACCGGCATAAGATCATCACCCGCCGCCCATTCGGCCAACACAGGATCACCTTCAGCCGGACCGGGCGACACGCGCAGCGCCAGCGCATTGCCATTCACCGACAGCGCCGAAGCAGGCGCGCCATAATAGAAAGGCAAATTGTTCCAGCTCCAGCCAAGGCCGTAAGGTTCATATGGAATCAGGCTGGCATCGCCGAAAATTTCGCCGACCTGCTCTATCCCGCGCGCAGCAACCGCATCGGCCAGCGTGGACAGGCAATTCGTCAGGCAGTCTGCCCGGTCGGCAAGTTTTGGATCGCCTGCACCGCGCAGCACCAGCGATGGCGGCGCACCCGCCTCCCCCGGCAAGAGAAGCAGACTGGTGCCCAGCGCGGGATCAGCTTCCATCAGTGAGGGGAGGAAGTGAAAGGCAGCCGCCGCCGTGAAAATCTTGGTGTTGGAGGCCGGGATGAAGCGCTCCTGCGCCCGGTCCGCCTCGATCACTTCCCCTGACAATGTCGCCACCATCAGCCCGAGGCGCACGCCCTCCACCTGCCGTTCGATCGCTGCGCTCGGTGGCAATGCGGGCGCTTCGGGCACTGGCGCCGTCGCGCAGGCTTGAAGCCCGGCGAGCAGCACAGCGGCGGAAAGGACTGACCTCAATTTCATCCGTATCCTGCTTTTTCCTAGTTCAGCCGTTTCTTGGTGCGGCCTTCGTGTGCGCGCGCATTTGCCGGGTCCTCCGGCCAGTCATGCTTGGGATAGCGCCCGCGCATGTCTTTCGCCATGTCCTTGTAACCCGCGCCCCAGAAACGAGCGAGGTCCTGAGTCGTGGCAGCCGGCTTCATGCCCGGCGACAACATCTCCACGGTCACCGGCACGAGATCGGAAGAGCTTCGTGT
>DNFL01000306.1:6034-6486 GCA_003486945.1 Hyphomonas sp.
AACATCTCCACGGTCACCGGCACGCGCCCCGCCGCAATCGCCGGATGCGCGGTCAGTCCGAAGAATGCCTGCGCCCGCGCGGACACCAGCGGGGCGCGCGGGTCCAGCCAGTCAACGCGCGCGGTCTGGCCGGAAGGCAAGTCCAGCGTTAGCGGTGCATGGTTGCGTAGCGCCTCCTGCACGGGCCAGTCAAACGACTGCACCAGCGCGTCGCGCACCTCATGCGGCGCCGGCACCGACGCGCCTTTGCGCCGCAGCAGCGGCAACAGCCAGTCCGCAGCGCTTGAAACAAGCTCCGCCGCTTCCTTCACAGGCGCCTCGATCAAGCCTGCCTGTTCCAATATCCTCAGACGGCTGATCGTTTCCTGGACTATTTCTTCCGCGCCGATGGCCGAAAACCCGCCTGCCTCGACAGCCGCAAGCATTGCCGCCGCCGCTGCGTCCGCCGAAGG